>VSKZ01000001.1 GCA_008364125.1 Candidatus Thioglobus sp.
TGTCAATTACATCCATTTGCTGCCATTTTATGCTACGCTGACGGGCGCTAGCGCCGATTACTAACTGCGCACCTTGCAATGCTTCTGGCAGTGATTTACACACTTTGGCCGCTGCCAAAATATTATCAGCGCCGCTGGCTCTGGCAGTTGCTACTGCTGATGGATAGCCTGTTGGGTTGACCAAAAACAGCTTGGAAAGGCGCATATTTTTCATCGCCCGTGCTGCTGCGCCAATATTACCAGGTTCGGTGGTGTTAACCATAACCACTCGCACATTATCAAAGGTATAATCCGTGTTTTTTGTCATTTGTATTATTATGCATCCTACGCTTAATGTTGCCGTCAAAGCCGCTCGTTCTGCTGGCGATATCATCCTTAGATACCATAATCAAATCGAGCTTTTGACCATTGAAAATAAGGCGGCGAACGATTTTGTTTCCGAGGTCGATAAAGCTGCTGAAGAGGCGATTATAAACGAGTTGAAATACGCTTTTCCCAATCACTCTATTTTAGCAGAAGAAAGCGGCGAAACTTTGGGCGATAGTCGTTTTCAATGGATTATTGACCCACTTGATGGAACTACAAATTACCTGCACGGCTTTCCGCAATATTCAGTTTCAATCGCCTTGTATGATGACAATGAAGCCATTCATGCCGTGGTCTATGACCCATTTAAAGAAGAATTATTCGTTGCCTCAAAAGGCGGTGGCGCTTATCTCAACGAGCAAAGAATCCGCGTCAGCAATGGCAATAGCAGCTCCCCTTTCAAAAATACGCTAATCGGCACTGGCTTCCCTTTCAAAGCCCCTCGGCATTTGGAGGCATATTTGAATATGTTTAAAACCATCCATCCGCAAGTAGCAGGCATTCGCCGCGCCGGATCTGCTGCTCTAGATTTGGCATGGCTGGCAGCTGGCAGAATGGATGGTTTTTGGGAAATTGAGCTGAGCATCTGGGACATCGCTGCTGGAGCTTTGATTGTCAAAGAAGCTGGCGGCTATATCGGCGATTTTTCTGGCAGAGATGGCTACTTGAAAACTGGCAATGTGGTTGCTGGAAATGAGCAAGTTTTCAAACAGATTTTAAAAACCATTCACCCGCACTTAACGCAAGATTTACAACGCTAAAACAAGCTCAATTTCTCGCCGTTTATGCCTTTGCTATCATCAGTAAACAGATAAACTATGGCTGGCGATTTGCTCTCTGGCAACGGGATTTTATCGGTATTTTTTGCTGGGTAAGCGGCGCGCAGCATTTCGGTTCTCATACTTCCGGGGTCCAGCGAATTGACGCTGATATTAGTTGCTTCTAACTCTTCTGCCAAAGTTTTACTTAGCCCTTCAAGCGCAAATTTGCTCACTCCATAAGCGCCCCAATATGCCTTAGCAGAACGCCCTACAGACGATGACAAAAACAGCACTCTGGCAGCAACAGCTTTATTCAACACCGAAATTAGCGCCCTGGTTAGCATAAATGCCGCATTTAGATTGATTTGCATAACCGAGTGCCAAAGTTTGATGTCATATTGCTCAATAGGCATCATTGTTCCCAAAATTCCGGCGTTGTGAATCAAGCCATCCAAAGCTCCAAATTGGTCTGATAATTCCTCTTGCAACTGTTGATAATGCTCAGGCGTAGCGCCCTCTAAATCCAAAGGATACAAAATCGGCTGGGCAAAACCAGCATCCACAACCTCGTCATAAACCACTTCAAGCGCCCCAAGATCTCGTCCAAGCATAATCACCGTTGCCCCAGCTTTTGCCAAATCCAGCGTTATTGCCCTACCAAAACCACGATTAGCGCCAGTAACTAAAATGATTTTGCCTTTTAATTCATCATTTTTAATATTGTAATTAGTTGATATTTGCATAAGTTATTGAATGTTTTCTAATTCTTTCTTGGTGGGCACGCCTAATTTTTTAATTTTGTCGGCAGTGATAAATATATTGCCATTTCCTTCTGATAGCTTGGAATTTGCGTCTTCATAACTTTTTTGGGCATTTTTTAATTGTGCGCCAACTTTATTCAAATCGCCAATAAATCCATATAATTTATCATACATTGCCCCAGCTTGACGCACAATTTCTTCGGTGTTTTTGTTTTGTCTATCCGTTTGCCAAATATGATATACGGTTTTGAGGCTCATCATTAAAGTAGAAGGAGAAACAAGCGCAACATTCTTTTTCAAGGCATCGTTAAATAAATTAGGTTTTTGTTCTAGGGCAACCAATAAAGACGCTTCAATTGGGAAAAATACAAAAATAAAATCCAGCGTATTAACTTTTTCTAAATTTTCATACGATTTCAAACTGATATTTTTAATGTGATTATTCACCGATTGTATATGTTTTTTCAAATTTTCCTTATTATCAGTATCGGCAACATATTCCTGATAAGCCACCAAAGACACTTTGGAATCAATAACAATATCTTTGTTATCTGGCAAATGCACAATTACATCGGGTTTCAATAATTCTCCTGAATCATTTTTAAAAGCTTTTTGAGTTTCGTATTCTTTGTCTTTTTGCAAACCAGAATCTTGCAAAATAGATTCCAATACCATCTCCCCCCAATTTCCTTGTTGTTTGTTGTCATAAGTCAGCGCATTGGCTAATTTTTCTGCACCTTTCAAAGTGTTTTGATTGGCAATTGATAAAGATTGTATTTCTTGTTTTAGTGCGCTTCTATCATCAGATTGCTCTTTAACCATTGTTTCCATACGCTTTTTAAATTCATTAAGTTGGGTTGATAATGGCTGCAAAAGTGTTGTGTTTTTGTTGCTTAATTCATCTTTATCTTGCTTTAAAATTTCAGTAGCAATTTTTTTAAAATCATCTTGCATTTGGGTTTTGGAATGCTTAATAAACTCATCGCTAACAAGTTTTTCAGCTAATGTTGCTTTTATATTTGAATTTTCTTGTTTAACAATTAGCAACTCATCTGCCGCTAACGATAATTTCTCTAATTTATCTTGCTGGTTTCTAAAATCAGACTTCAACTGAGTATTTTCGTGTAGCTTTGGATTTAACCAAAAATACACGCCAGCAGCACCTAACAAAACACCTAATAATACTAATAACATTTCCATCAAATTAACTCCTGTATTTGTTTTGGGTTGTCAATCAAATAATCATAGCCCCAATCGTCTGCCACTTTGCCGTATCCATAAGTTACTGCCACAGTTTTTATGCCCGCATTTTTGCCTGCCAATATATCGTTTTTGTCATCGCCGATAAACAAACACGAATTCGGGCTAATTGCCAATTGTGCGCAAGCATATAAAAGCGGCGCTGGATGCGGTTTGTTTTGCGTTAAAGTGTCCCCACAAACCAATACATCGGGCTTAATTGCTAATTTTTCCAACAGTAAATTAGTCAATTTTTCGGGCTTATTAGTTACCACTCCCCATTGCAAATTGCGTTTTTTGATAAACGCAAATAGTGCATTGATGCCGGCAAAAGTTGCTGAATTATTGGCAATATTATTGCTGTATATTTCTAATAATCTTTTTTTTCTTTGACTAAATTTAGGGTGCGAATCATCGCAGTCAAAACCCATATTCACCAAGGCTTTGGCGCCGAGTGCCACCAAAGGTCTGATGTCTTTAAGTGTCTTTTTTACCCTGCCATTTTCCAGCAATAAGGCATTAAGTGCAGCCGCTAAATCTGGTGCGGTGTCAATCAAAGTGCCATCTAAATCAAAAAGCAGGGTATCAATTTGCATAAAAATCATTAAAATTTAAGTTACTACATTATAACGATATACAAATGCTATTTTTAAAATCTCTGCTTTACTTTTTAGGCGCATCATTGGCGCTAATTATTTTGGTAACAATCGCCTTATTATTGTTCTTTTTGCCCTTGAAAATGCGTTACAAAATCTTGGTAAATTGGGCAAAATTTTGCATCTTTTGGCTGCGAATCACTTTGAATATCAAGCTTAAAGTCATTGGTATAGAAAATATTCCAAAAACCTCTTGCGTGATTATTTGCAATCATCAATCAACTTGGGAAGTCATCGGTCTGCAAACTATTTTTCCTCAGCAAACTTGGGTGCTGAAACGAGAATTACTGCTGATTCCTGTTTTTGGCTGGGGCTTGGCAATGCTAAAACCAATTGTCATCAATCGTGGAAAGAAACTTGAAGCGCTAAAAAAAATCCTCAAACAAGGCACTGCAAGAATTGCCGATGGGATTTTTGTGGTGATATTTCCCGAAGGCACTCGCCAGCCTTACGGGCAGCTTGGCGACTATCAAAAAGGCGGGGTTTCTATTGCCAAAAAAGCTGGCGTTTGCATTTCTCCGGTGTATCACAACGCTGGAAGAGTTTGGCCTAAGGGCAACTTTACCAAATATCCTGGCACTGTTACTGTCATCATCGGCGCGCCAATTAGTTCGGCAGAAAAATCAGCTAACGAGCTAATCAAAGAAGTTAAAGATTGGACTGAAAAAGCCGCTAAAAGTATTAAGAATATTGCTGAGAGTTAAATATCTGGCAAAACAATTCTGCAGTTTTTTGCGCATCATAAAGTGCAGAATGCGCCATAGAATCATCCCATTCAATATTGGCAACACGCATCGCTTTTGCCAGCACAGTTTCGCCATAATAAAGCGCACAAAGGCTGACAGTATCAATAGTTGAAAATTGATGAAACGGATTTTTAAGCTTTGTGCGCTTGCTCGCTGCCAGCAAAAATCCCAAATCAAAAAAAGCATTATGCCCCACTAAAATCGCACGGCTACAATCTTCACTCTTCAATTTTGCAGAAATATTACTGAAAATAGCGCTAAGTGCATTTTTCTCATCCACTGCCATACGCAAAGGATTATTTACATCAATGCCATTAAACTTCAACGATGCTGACTCTAAATTAGCGCCAGCAAAAGGGTTTATGTGAAAATGCTGAGGGGCTTCTGGATAAAATACGCCGTCTTCATCGATGCCGATTGTGAGCGCACAAATTTCCAGCATAGCATCTGTTTCTGCACTAAAACCAGCGGTTTCAATGTCAATCACCACCGGCAAATAGCCCCTAATTCTGTCTTTAATTTGCACCCTTAATCTCTTTGAAAAAAATAAATGAATTACGCTGATGATTGAAGTTTTTTTGGTTTTTTTTAGGCAGTTTGTCAATTGGCATTTGCGTAAATCCTTGCTTTAAAAACCACTGCGAATTGTGCTTTGAAAGAGCAAAAATTTTGGCAAAATTATCAGTATGGGCTTTTTGCATAATTTTACTCATCAATGCTAATGAAACTCCTTGGTTTTGCGCTTTTTCTGCTACTGCCAACGCATAAATTTCACCCATATTTCCGTCTTGACAATCCTTCAAACCAGCACAAGCAATAACTACTTTTCCCTCTCGTAGCACGACAAAATCGCCAATATTGTCTTTGATTTGCGCATAGCTTCTATGCAATATTTTTCCTTGTTTAACAAAAGGTTCAATTAGGTCTATTATTTGCTGTGCTGTGTCCAATTTGCTGTAAAAATGCTTTGATAAAAATCTATTTTAGTCTAAAATTCAATGCTTTATTTCCATACAAAAAAAATAATTATGTCATCAAAATCAAGAAAATATTCATCTCAAATTGTCGATGGCGTTGAACGCGCACCAAGCCGAGCGATGCTATATCCAGTTGGCTTTAAAAAAGAAGATTTTAGCAAACCGCAAATCGGTATCGCCTCAACTTGGTCAATGGTAACTCCTTGCAATATGCACATCAACAAGCTGGCAGAAGAAGCCTCAAACGGCGCAAATTCTGGCGGCGGTAAGGGCATTATTTTCAACACCATCACCATCTCAGACGGCATTTCTATGGGCTCTGAGGGGATGAAATATTCGCTGGTATCCCGCGAGGTAATTGCCGATTCCATCGAAACTGTGGCTGGCTGTCAGGGCTTTGACGGCATCGTTGCTATCGGCGGCTGTGACAAAAATATGCCCGGTTGCATCATCGGTTTGGCACGACTAAATCGCCCCAGCATTTTTGTCTATGGCGGCACAATTCTGCCGGGCAAAAATCATACCGACATTGTCAGCGTATTTGAAGCAGTGGGCAAATTTGCCAACAAAACCATTGATGCAATTGAGCTGGAAAACATCGAAAAAACTGCCATCCCCGGTGCTGGTTCTTGTGGCGGAATGTATACTGCAAATACGATGGCAAGCGCCATTGAAGCACTGGGAATGAGCCTGCCAAACTCTTCGGCACAAAATGCCATCTCAGCAGACAAAAACAGCGATTGTATGCGTGCTGGAATGGCAATTATGGATTTACTTGACAAAGACATAAAACCCAGTGATATTATGACCCTAAAAGCATTTGAAAACGCCATCACCCTGATTATCACTCTCGGCGGTTCAACGAATGCGGTGCTGCATTTAATCGCAATGGCAAGTGCTATTGGCGTTGATTTACGCCTTGATGATTTTACTCGCATCGGCGCAAAAGTGCCTGTGCTTGCCGATCTCAAGCCATCTGGCAAATATATGATGAGCGAATTGGTGGCAATTGGCGGCACTTTGCCATTGATGAAAATGCTGCTGGATGCAGGTTTATTGCACGGCGATTGCCTGACAGTTACCGGCAAAACTATGGCTGAAAACCTCAAAAATGTCCAGCCGTATGCCGACTCGCAGAATATCATCAGGAGTTTGGACAATCCAATCAAACCAGATTCACACCTGTGCATTTTGCGTGGCAACCTTGCAACCGATGGTGCTGTGGCAAAAATTACCGGCAAAGAAGGCTTAAAATTCCAAGGTGTTGCTAAGTGTTTTGGACGCGAAGAAGACGCACTATCCGCTGTCCTTAACGATGAAATAAAATTAGGCGATGTCATTGTCATCCGCTACGAAGGCCCAGCTGGCGGCCCAGGAATGCGCGAAATGCTCGCCCCAACTTCTGCGGTGATGGGCAAGGGTTTGGGCGACAAAGTAGCATTGATAACTGACGGTCGCTTCTCTGGCGGCACGCACGGCTTCGTAGTCGGACACATCACCCCAGAAGCCTTTAAAGGCGGAGTTTTAGCCGTTGTTGAAGATGGTGATGAAATTGTAATTGATGCCAAAAATAATATTTTAGAACTGTTAGTTGAGCAAAAAATCATCAATCAGCGCCTGTCAAAATGGCAACAACCAAAACCAAATTACACCAAAGGCGTTTTAGCAAAATTCGCTAAACTCGCCAAATCTGCCTCTGAGGGTGCGACTACTGATTAAGTAAAAAATCAAAAACTTATAGATTTAATCACTCAGTTTGTTTTCTTTTCCATTAACTATTATCAAAAAACTGTGTCGCTTTGCAATTAATTACTCGTTATTATAATTTGTTGGCGGCGCTCAGAAGGTAAAATAGCCGCTTTTTTAGCGGACTTTTTTATGGGTTTTTCCAAATTAGGCTTGGCTGACGGCATTTTAAAAGCTGTTACCAACAAAGGCTACGACCAACCATCACCAATTCAAGAACAAGCAATTCCTGTGGTTTTGCAAGGCAAGGATATTATGGCAGCCGCGCAAACTGGCACTGGCAAAACCGCTGGCTTCGTTTTGCCAATTTTACAGATTTTGTCAAAAGGCGAGCTCGCCAAATCCAACCAAGTGCGCACGCTTATCCTCACTCCAACTCGTGAACTTGCCGCCCAAGTTCATACCAGCGCGCTGGATTATGGCAAGCAATTGCCGCTCAAATCGGTAGTGGTTTTTGGTGGGGTTAAAATCAATCCACAAATGCAAAAACTCAGAAGTGGTGCGGATATTCTGGTGGCAACGCCGGGAAGATTGCTGGATTTATATTCACAAAATGCGCTGAAATTTGAGCAGTTGGAATTTTTGGTTTTTGATGAAGCCGACCGAATGTTGGATATGGGATTTATCCACGACATTAAACGAATTTTAAAGATTTTGCCAGCCAAACGGCAAACTTTGATGTTTTCTGCCACCTTCTCTGATTCCATCAGAAAGCTTGCTAAAACCTTGGTCAGCGACCCTGTGGAAATCTCGGTAACCCCCAGAAATACCACGGTTAAATCCGTCAAGCAGTGGATTCACCCTGTGGATAAATCCAAAAAACAAGCGCTGCTAACCCACTTAATTCAGGAGCGTAGCTGGTATCAAGTTTTGGTTTTTAGTCGCACTAAACACGGTGCAAACCGCATTGCCACGCAGTTAGGCAAAAAAAATATCAGTGCTGCTGCCATCCACGGCAATAAATCCCAAGGCGCTCGCACTCGTGCTTTGGCGGATTTCAAAGCCGGCAAAGTCAATGTTTTAGTAGCAACCGACATAGCTGCCCGCGGCATCGATATTATCCAGCTGCCAGTCGTGGTTAATTTTGACCTGCCAAATGTGCCAGAAGATTATGTTCATCGCATCGGCAGAACTGGCCGTGCCGGCTCAACAGGCGAGGCAATTTCATTAGTCAGCGCCGATGAAGCCAAGCAACTATTTGACATCGAGCGCCTAACCCAGAAAAAATTAGAGCGCATTATGGTGGATGATTTTATACCCAGCCACGATGTCCCAGAAACCGGCGCAAAGCTGCCACGAGTGCAAAACAAAAAACCAAATAATAATAATAATAAAAACAAACCACGGCGCAAAAATCCAACAAATAACAAAAAACCAGCCAACTTTTGGCACAACAAATCTAAGAAAAAGCCAGCAAAAATATAATTTTTTTTCTTAAAGATATATAGGATTTAACGCAAAATTAACCATTCAAAATTACAATTCACCTGTAAACCACTGCTTTTGTCTGCTGATATTTTTTTGTGTTGGGGTTAAAATGCAGTGGGATTTTGGGCTAAATTTGATTTTGATTTTTAGCTCAACTGGCAGTTCATCTCTGCGGATTTCTACTTTGACGATGTCGCCTTCGTTATAGGCGCTCAGTTCTTTTGCGAGGTTTTTGCCATCTATTTTTGCGCCGTTTATTTTAATGATTTTGTCTTTGGCATATAGTCCGAAGTTTTGGGCGCAGGAATTGGCAAAAATGTGAGTGACGACTGGTGGTTTTTGGGTTTTATCAATGGCGAAACCAAAGTTTGAGAGCTGGTCTTCTTTGCGAATAAATTCACATTTTATGCCGATGTAATCAAAAGATTTTTATCCAGCTTTTTGATGGCAATATTTTGCTTGCCGCTGTGCGCTTTGATGCTGATAATGTGCTTGGAAAAATCACGCACTAAATAACTTCCAGGAATCCAATTTGGCAAAGAAAAAACTTGCCCAAGGGGATTTGGATTTTCAATTTTTAACTGCACTTCAAAAATATGCGCATTGATATTTTTTGGGCTTATTTGATAACTAATCATTGAATTAACAAATCAATCGCAGCCCTAAATTGTAAAACCGATTTTTGATAATTTCTGCCAGATTGCGCATAATTTAGTTGGGCAGTTTGCTCGTTATTTTGCGCATTAATCACAAAGCTCGCCTGCCCATTTCCGTTGCTGTATCGCTGTTTTTCTTCAATCGTGCGTTCTTTGGCAATTTTAATTTGTATCTCGTTTGATGCCAATATTTCTTCCAGCAACACAGTTTTTTCTTTTAATGTTTTTGCTTGCGTATAAATATCAAGCAGCTGCTCGTGTTTGGATTGTTTTAGACTTTGCAATTGTATATTTACCTTTTCAACATCACTATTACTTTTGGTGCTGCCGAGCGGATAAACAAGACCCAGACCGACTTTCCAAGCCGAGCTTTGCTTTTCTAACGAGTTTGAATAGCTGTCATCTTCTCCGGCACTGCTGAGATTTAAATTAAGATCAAGCTGCACTTTGGATTGATTTTTAAAACTCAGCAACTGGCGATTTAACGCCTTTTCTACCAGCTTATTTATTTTCAGAACTCGGGAATTTTTTTGTAGATAAGTCCACAAAACAATGGATTTTGGATTGTAAGTTTTGTATAAATCAACCTGTGCCACAACCTGCTCAAAATCAATATTAAGGGTAATTGCAATTTCATGGCGCAAAAGCGTTAGCTCCTGCTGGGCTTGTAAAAGCTGCTGTTTTGCTTTTTGATAAGCGTCTTTTTGCAGCAAAACATCAACCTTTTCCACTACCGAAGAAGCGTATTTTTTCTGCACCAGTGTCAATTCTTTTTGCGTTAATTCCAGCCGATTTTTGTTAATCATTTGCTGTTTTTGCGCATAGGCTAAATCGAAAAATCGGAGCAAATTTTTCAGCATAAAAGCCTCTTCTGCTTCAAGCCGTTCTAAGGAATTTTTGCTGATTTCAATATCTGCCACATCAGTGCCAAGACGATCGTTAATGCCACCCCAATTGCGTAACAACGGCAGATTATAATCCAAAGAAAACTGGCTACGGTTTGTATTTAGGTCTTTGCTTTTTTCGCGCCAAGTGTGTTTTAAAGTGAATTGACTGCCAGTATTGGTGAATTTTTTGGTAGCGGAAATACCTGCCGAAGTGGTGTCCAGATTGTCGTAAATAGCGGCGGCATCTTTGGCATTTTTTTCCCTTTGATAATCGCTATTAATGCCAATAATCCAATCTTGATTTGCGGTAGTGGCACGCTTTTCAACTTGCCTAACTGCACTTGTGAGCGCTTGTTGTTTGAAAAAAGGATGCGCCTCTTTTAGCTGCTGGACAAAGCTTTGCTCGGTTAGCGCTTGCGTATTTATTGCCAAAAATAATAGTGTAATTGCAAAAAATAGCTTCATTTTGATGCCGCCTTTTTAATTTCGTTGATAATAGAATAAAGTTTTTTACCGTTGGTATCAATCACCACATTTGCCACTTCTTGATAAAAACCTTCTCTGGCATTGAGCAAATCTTGCAATGTTTTTTCTCTGTCATTCGATTGTTCTAACAAAGGTCGCTGTTTGGATTTGGCAGTGCGTTTGACTAATTGCTCGATGCCCGATGACAAATAGACCACAAAAACATCGCTCTTTAACAAGGCGCGATTTTCCTCTTTGATAACAACGCCACCGCCTGTGGCAATTACAACATTGGGTATTTTACATAAATCTTTGATCATTTGCACCTCTCGCTGGCGAAAACCCTCTTCGCCTTCAATATCAAAAATATAGTCAATAGAAACACCAGTGCGCGCCACTATTTCAAAATCAGTATCAAAAAAATCACGCTTCAAAACACAGGCAAGACGGCGGCCAACTGATGTTTTGCCAGAGCCCATCGGTCCAACCAAAACAATGCTTTGCGCTTTTTTAGACATAATTCAAATCAATCAATTTGCCAGTTTATATTTAGAGCCACAATAAGGGCAATTTGCATTGCCATCAGCGTCAAACTGCAAAAACACTTTTGGGTGCATACTCCATTTTTGCGCATCAACAGGCGGGCAATGGGCTGGCAGGTCTTTTTTTGCTACCATACTAAAACTGACATTTTTTTGCTGAAAATCATCCACAGCTATCATCAGCAACCTCCTTTGGAAATCCAATTTTGGTATTTTTTGTTGCGACCGTGAACACAATCAAAATACAAACTTTGTAATTTTTCGGTAATCGGTCCGCGTTTGCCGTTGCCGATTGTGCGATTATCCAGCTCGCGAATTGGGGTAACTTCCGCTGCTGTGCCGGTGAAAAATGCCTCGTCAGCGCAATAAATTTCATCGCGAGTGATGCGTTTTTCCACAATTTTGTAGCCCAAATCTGTGGCTAATATAAATATGCTATCGCGAGTGATGCCTGCTAAAGCTGAGCTTAAATCTGGAGTATAAATAATGCCATCACGAATGATGAATATATTTTCGCCACTACCTTCAGCGACAAAACCATCAACATCCAGCAGCAACGCCTCATCGTAGCCATCAGTCAGGGCTTCTTGTAACGCCAGCATTGAATTGATGTAATTGCCAGTTGCCTTGGCTTTGGTCATACTAATATTAGCGTGATGGCGGGTGTAGCTTGAAGTGCGAATACGCAAGCCGTTGCGCATATTTTCCTCGCCCAAATACGAGCCCCATTCCCACGCTGCAACGATAGTATGGACTTTTAAATTATCAGCACGCAAACCCATACCCTCTGAGCCATAAAAGCACATCGGGCGGATATAGGCGCTAGATAAGTTATTTTTGGCCACTGCATCTTTTTGCGCTTGATTGATTTCATCTTTGCTAAAACCGATGTCCATATTCATAATTTTGGCAGAATTAAACAGCCTGTCAGTGTGATCTTGCAGACGAAATATCGCAGTGCCATTGTCATTTTTATAAGCACGAACACCTTCAAACACTCCCATACCATAGTGCAGCGTGTGCGTTAATACATGAATTTTAGCATCCCGCCAATCAACCCATTTGCCATCAAACCAAATAAAACCGTCTCTATCGTCAAAGTTATTCATTTTAATTATCCTTATCTAAATTAAACGCAGCATGCAGCGAGCGCACTGCCAACTCCAAATATTTCTCATCCAGCACTACCGATATTTTAATCTCAGAAGTGGAAATCATTTGAATATTCACATTTTCCTGATGCAAGGTCTCAAACATTTGCGCCGCAATGCCCGCGTGTGAGCGCATACCGATACCTACCAACGATACTTTTACCACTTTGTCATCAGCCTGCACAGTTTTAGCGCTGAGTTCTGTGCAAATTCTTTGTAGTATTTTCTGCGCTTTATTGAAATCAGAGCGATTCACGGTGAAGGCAAAATTCGTCAATCCCTCACGCGCCGAAACGCTTTGCACAATCATATCCACCTCAATATTCGCCTCACTAATCGGCTTTAAAATTTTATAAGCAATGCCCGGCTCGTCAGGCACGCCGATGAGGCTGAGCTTGGCTTCGTCTTTGTTGTGTGCTATTCCTGAAATAACTGCTTGTTCCATAATATTATCCTCACTGGTGATTAATGTGCCGCTTGGATTGTCAATCATTGATGACAAAACCCTGAGTGGCACTTGGTATTTTGAGGCAAATTCTACGCTGCGAATTTGCAAAATTTTAGAGCCCAGCGATGCCATTTCCAGCATCTCTTCGTAACTCACAATATTCATTCTTCTAGCATTTGGCTCAATCCGCGGGTCGGTGGTGTAAACGCCGTCAACATCAGTATAAATCTGGCATTCATCAGCTTTGAGAGCCGCTGCCAGAGCAACTGCGGTGGTATCAGAGCCGCCGCGTCCTAATGTAGTAATATGCCCTTGTTCGTCAACACCTTGAAAACCAGCCACAACGACAACGAAGCCCTTGTCCAAACTGGAATGGATGCGATGGTCGTCAATGGATTTGATGCGTGCTTTGCCGTGCGCACTATCGGTGGTAATTCTCACTTGCGCTCCGGTATAGGAAATTGCCTTAGCGCCCAATTGTTGCAATGCCATTGTTAAAAGTGAAATGGTTACCTGCTCGCCGGTAGTCAGCAAAACATCCATCTCACGCAAAGATGGAGTGTCTTGAATTTGCTCTGCCAACTCGGTCATTCTATTGGTTTCACCGCTCATAGCCGAGACGCTGACAACTAATTTATTGCCAGCATCAGCAAAGATTTTGATTTTTTTGGCAACAGCCTGAATTAGCTCCACCGAGCCAACCGAAGTGCCACCATATTTTTGAACTATTAACGCCACAAGTGCAATAAAAAATAAAAATAATGCTCAAATTATACTTTAACCGCCTTACTTTTGGCGAAAATAGTTATTGTTTATTTATTGCCAAAAACATATTTTGACTTAAATACATAAATCAGCAACGGAATAATCGTTAGGGCAATCACCACATCAATAATTAAAGATTCAGAAATAAAAATCGCCAGCGCCCAAAAGCCGCCAATTATTAAAAAAAATATGAAAAAATAACAACTATTACAAACTAATCAAAATCACTTTTTCTATGTAAAATAATAATTTTTTATGTTTCAATAAAAACTATGCAATTTAATTTATTAACTGTGATTTTTCTGCTGGCAATAGCTGCTTATATGCTTACGATAATATGGCTGAATGCTCGGCAGGCTAAGGCAGTGCAAAGCTCATTTGACAAAGTGCCTGATGAATTTTCGGCAAAAATCAGCTTGCAAAAGCATCAAAAAGCCGCCAATTACACTCGTGCTAAATTGGCAGTTAGCAACTTTGAAACGGCATTTTCGGTCTTGGTGCTGCTGGGCTGGACACTGGGCGGCGGCTTGCAATGGCTTGATATTATTTGGCAAGCACAAATGCAAAATCAGCTATTGGTTGGCACTGGTTTTATCGTCAGTTTGATGCTGCTTGGAGCGTTGATTGATTTGCCGTTTAGCCTCTATCGCACCTTTGTTTTAGAGGCAAAATTTGGCTTTAACAAAACCACAATTTCCACGCTGATTGCCGATATGGCAAAGGGTTTGGCGCTGATGCTTGTGCTTGGAATGCCGCTGATTTATGCGGTGCTTTATTTGATGAATGCGGCAGGCGAATATTGGTGGCTGACAGTTTGGCTACTTTTGACTGCGGTTTCACTGTTGATGCTGTGGCTTTATCCAAGTTTTATTGCGCCAATATTCAACAAATTCAAACCTTTGGACGACCAACAGTTGAGGGTAAAAATTGACGATTTACTCAAACGCACCGGTTTCAAAAGCGATGGCGTATTTGTGATGGACGGCTCAAAACGCTCATCACACGGCAACGCCTATTTCACCGGCATCGGCAAAAACAAGCGCATCGTGTTTTTTGACACTTTGCTAAAAGGTATGGAAACTCAAGAGGTTGAGGCGATTTTGGCGCACGAGTTAGGCCATTTTCACCACCGCCACATTCGCAAACAAATGTTAATATCGTTTTTGACCAGTCTGCTTGGATTGGCGCTGCTAGGCTATTTAATCAATCAAACTTGGTTTTTCAACGGACTGGGAATTAGCCAAGCAAGCAACCACGCCGCATTAGTTTTATTTATGATGGTAGTGCCGATTTTTAGCTTTTTCAGCACTCCTATCAGCAGCTTTTTTTCACGCAAATACGAGTTTGAAGCTGATGCCTTTGCTGCAAAACACACCAGCGCTGATTATTTGATTTCAGGCTTGGTCAAACTCTATCGCGACAACGCCAGCGCACTAACGCCAGATAGGTTATACTCGGCATTTTACGATTCGCATCCGCGCGCATCGATTCGCATTAATCACTTAAAACAGGCGACATAATGAAAAAATTATTAACAATAATAACGCTATTATCATCCGCAGTTTTTGCCAATCAAGAGCAAAATATTCCCATCAGCGAGGGGCAAACTCTACACCAAGAATCTTGCATTGCTTGTCATATAGTGCCGCACGATGAGGCGTTTTACTTGCGTGAAAACCGCAAAGTTAGCAGCTTAATAGGGCTATCAACTCAAATCGGCAGATGCGCTCAAAATTTCAGCACCGGATGGTTTCCAGACGAAGAAAAAGCCGTGGTAGATTACCTCAACCAACATTATTACAAATTCCAAACCAACAACGCTTTTGAGCCTAAATAGACGACAAAAATGGCGCATTGAAAAAATCCAATCCGAGCGCATTGCCCGGGCAAATTCAGTTGCTGATAATGCGCAAAATCCAGCAGATTACGCGCCGCAAACTGGCTTAGTAATCACGCGTTACGGTCAGCGTTTGCTGGTTGAAAACGAGGCTGGAGACCTAATCCAATGCACATCCAGACGCAATATTGATTTGTCAGTCGCTGGTGATCAGGTGATTTTTATGACAAATGCTGACAATAGCGGAGTTGTTACTGCCATACTTGAACGCGATAATTGTCTGAAACGCTCCGGCAAACTCATCGCTGCTAATATTGACGAAATGCGCTTGGTGGTTGCCTTGCAGCCGCATTATCAATTTGATTTAATTGACCGTTATTTAATCGTTGCCGAAAATGCGCAACTGCCGATTAGCATTGTGGTCAACAAAATTGAGCTGTCTGCCAACATTGAACAAGTCAAAAAAGATTTTTCTATGTATCGGTCAATCGGCATTGATGTGCATTATTTAAGCGTCAAAGAGCAAATAGGCACGCAAGATTTCAAGGAGCAAATAGGCGGAAAAAGCAATATTTTTCTCGGTCAATCTGGGGTCGGAAAATCCTCATTAATAAACGAATTGTTGCCAGATTTGAACCTGAAAATAGCGCAAATATCCGCCAAAAGCAAGCTTGGAAAGCACACCACCACTGCCACTACGCTCTATCATATTCCAACAGGCGGCGATTTAATCGACTCTCCTGGAGTGCGAGAATTTCATTTGGACAATTTGACAAATGCGCAAATTTTAAGCGGATTTAAGGAGTTTAAGCCTTTGATGGGGCAATGTAAATTTAGAAATTGCACCCACAAAAGCGAGCCTGATTGTGCCATCAAAAACGCCTTAGAATCTGGCGCTATTCATCCAAAACGCTATGAAACTTACCTGTCTTTAATGGACGAATAATACTACTGGAACTCCATTTTTCTAAATATTCGCGCCGCATTTTGGCGGTGTAATTCACGATAAGTGCGCCAATCTCGATAAGCAGATTGGTCAATATTATAAGCATCAGTCAGTTCGCCGTCATTATCCAATATTTTTGTAATTTTATCGTGCATATAAACCAAATAATCCTTGGTGAATTTAGTTACAGTTGCCAAATCGGTCGGATGGCCGTGGCCGGGAATAATGATTTTTGGCGATAGGGCTTCGATTTTGTCCCAAGTTTTTATCCATTCGGCAATATTAGTATTACGAAAAATCGGCAACATTCTTTCGTTAAAAGCACTGTCACCACTGATTAGCAGCTTTTCTTCTGGCAACCAAAGCTGAATATCATCAGGCGAATGTGAAGCGCCAATGTGCAATATTTCAATCTCGATGCCGCCCATATTGAGGCTGAGTTTTTTGTCAAAAACTCGGTCTGGGCGCACAATTTTACTGCCGATAAATTTGTCTTTTTGCAGCGCAAAAGCGCGCATAAAAATCTCGTCCCCGCGCTCAACAATCTCTTTGTCTGCCTCTATATGAGCGATAATTTCTGCGCCCTGCTGTTTCCAATAATTAGCACCAGCAATCGCATGAGACTGAGAATTTTCAAGCACAACATAACGAATTGGCTGCTTAGTGATTTTTTTGATTTCAGCGTGCAACGCCTGTGCCACAAGATAGCTGCCACCGGCGTTAAACAACAAAACACCGTCATCGCTGACAATAAACGATAAATTGTTGTTGTGATTTGAGTTTTGATAAGTAGCCGGCTGCGCTGCGCCCACTGCCGTATAGACATTTTTAATCACTAATTCTGGCTTTCGATAGAGAATATTATCAGGCTCAAAGTCGCTTATCCACACTGGATTTTGCTGCTTTTTCCAAGTAAAAAAACCATCGGCATAATTTTTGACATTAGTGTAACCCATATCCATCAAGGTTTGTGCTGCAAGTGGTGAGCGAATATTTAGCCCGCAATAAACTATAATCGGGGTATTTTTATTTTTAGTATAATCGCCAATTTGCGTCTCAATCCAGCCGCGTAGAATATTCACATTTTGCCCACGGTCAATAGTTCCAGTGTGATTGATTTCAAACGGCGCACGCACATCAATCAGCAAAACATTTGGGTCTGTGTCCAAGATTTTTTTCAGCTCTTCGGTGTTGATATTAACCAAGGCTGAGACGCTACTGAGGCTAAAAGTAGCAATGATTATCAAAATATAACGCATAGTTTTTATTTGCTAAAAAACCAACATTATATCAAACAATGTTTAATTACTTAAAAAAAATACCGACATTTCCAGCCCTTAATCCTTTATAAATAAGGCAACATTATCTCCGTAAAGTTCAAGTTTTGTGCCATATATTTTTGCCAAATAGCGCATTGTTTGCTTGGAAAAAAAGCAAATATGGGTTGGGTCATTTTTGTAATACCACGATGAAAATTCCACTTTTTCATTTATCATTTGCGTCATCAACGCCAACACTCCGCCACTTTTCAGGATTTCCAGCAAACGCTGTAATTCAAATTTTGGATTATTTAAATGTTCAACAACTTCGGTGGCGCAAATAAAATCATATTTATTGTTAAATACTGCTAAATTATTGGCATAGAATTTATCAAACAAATCCATCTGGCAGCCATATTTTGTCAGCATCACAGACAAAGTCGGCCCCGGTCCGCTGCCAAAATCTAAGCCTTTGCTGCCGGGTTTAATATACTTGGAAACAGGCGTAACAAGTTGCGCTAAAAACTGACGATAGCGCTGGTCATTGGGGTTGTTTTGGTGTTGGTCGTAACGCTTTTTTTCCTCGTCAGCACTCAGGTGAAATAACGGCGGCACAAACACCAAATCACAGCGGGTGCAATGCAAATATTCAGCGGCGCTGTCTTGATAATAGGGCTTAGAATCAGCAGAGCACAAAGGGCAGTTTTTGCCCATTATGAAAAATTAATGTGAGCAAGTTGCGCTATGCACATGCCCGTGTTCCAGCTCGTCTTTAGTGGCATCACGCACATTTTCGATGCTGACATTAAAGTGCAGCGTCTGCCCTGCTAACGGATGATTGCCATCAACAGTAACTGTGTCTTTGCCGATTTCCTTCACCACCACCACAAACGCATTACCGCTTTCGTCTTGCGATTGCAACTCCATTCCTACTTTTAAATCGCTAATTCCTTGCAGCGCCTCCATCGGAATTTTTTGCACGCCATCAGCGTGATACTCGCCATAGCCGTCTTTTGCCGCAACGCTGGCATCGCAAGATTCGCCAACTTTCATACCTTTCAAAACTTTTTCAAGCCCTGGAACGATGTTGCCATGCCCATACAAAAATGGCATTGGCTCTTGCCCTTTTGATGTGTCAATAACTTCGCTGGCATCGTTTTTAAGGGTGTAATGCATTTCTACTACTTTGTCTTTTTTTATATTCATTTTTGCTCTCCGTTTTTCGGTGATAGAAATAAAAAAGGCTTTCAAAAACTTGAAAGCCTTTTAAAATATGGTGGGGCGTGAGCGATTTGAACGCTCGACCAGCGGATTAAAAGTCCGATGCTCTACCAACTGAGCTAACGCCCCCGATAAAAAAATGAAATTATACAGTAATGAAAATCACAATTTTTTTAATTATTTACAACTTCTTTAAGCTCTTTGCCTGGCTTAAAAAATGGCATAAATTTTGCATCAACTTGAGTTTTTTCGCCAGTTTTTGGGTTGACTCCAAGGCGTGCGGCTTTATGCTTTATGCCAAAGCTACCAAAGCCTCTCACTTCAACGCCTGTGCCGCTAACAATAGCATCAGTAAGAGTTGTCAAAATAGTGTCAACGCAAGTTTTTATCTCTGCTTTAGATAGCGATTGTTGCTCTGCTAAATCAATAACAAGGTCAGTTTTTTTCAAAACTATTTCTTCGCTTGTTTAAGTAAATCTCCCAAAGTAGCACCCTCTACTTCGTCAGAAGACTGCTTATTGTAGTCTTCCATTGCTGCTTTTTCTTCGGCAGAATCTTTGGCTTTGATACTCACAGAAATATTGCGAGATTTTCTGTCAACATTTACAATTGACACTTCAATTTCATCGCCAACTTTCAAGGCAGTTGTTGCATCTTCAATTCTTTCTTCGGCAATTTCACCAGCTTTCAAGTAGCCGCTAATATCTTCTGCCAAGGTAACCACTGCCCCTTTAGGGGTAACTTCAGCAACAGTTGCTTTGACGATTGAGCCTTTTTTGTTCAAAGAAGTATAAGTCATAAAGTCGTCTTCTTCCAATTGTTTAACGCCCAAAGAAATTCGCTCTTTTTCGGCATCAACATTGAGGATGATTACTTCAAGTTCTTGGCCTTTGCTATAATTGGAAACCAGCTCGTCTGCTGGCAGTTTTTCCCAAGAAATATCTGCCAAGTGAATCAGACCATCAATGCCGCCAGTAAGCCCGACAAACAAGCCAAAGTCAGTAATTGATTTGACTACAACGCTAATTTTGTCGCCCTTATTATGAGTGGCTTCAAATGCTTCCCAAGGGTTCTCTTGCGCCTGTTTCATTGATAATGAAATACGGTGTTTGGACTCCTGAACATCCAAAACAACCACATCTACTTCTTGCCCCAATTTGACAATTTTGGAAGGGCGGGCGTTGGCGTTTGTCCAATCCATTTCGGAAACATGCACCAAGCCTTCAACGCCTGTTTCAATGCGCACAAATACTCCATAATCGGTGAGATTTGAAACCGTGCCTGCAACTTTTTTGCCAAGTGGCAAACGCTCAGAAATATTTTCCCAAGGGCTTTTTGTTAGTTGTTTAAGCCCTAATGAAACGCGCATTTTTTCTTTGTCGTAGTTGAGAATTTTGACTGTTATTTTGTCGCCAATTGTCAATTGTTCGGATGGGTGATTGACGCGTTGCCATGAAATATCGGTGATATGAAGCAAACCATCAACACCTCCAAGGTCAACAAATGCGCCATAATCTGCAAGGTTTTTAACGATGCCTTCAATTTCTTGACCGTCTTCAAGCCCTTCAAGCAACGCCTCTCTATCTGCGGAATTTGCCTCTTGCATAACTGCTTTTCTGGAAATAACGATGTTGTTGCGAACCTCATCCATTTTGATAACAATCGCCTCAATCTCTTGCCCAGTAAGGAATGCGAAGTCTTTAACCGGATGAGTGTCAACTAACGATCCGGGTAAAAATGCTTTAACAACGCCAATATCAACAGTCAAACCACCTTTAACCGCGCCAGTAACGATGCCTTTGACAACTTCTTTTTGATTCATTGCAAGTTCTAATGTATGCCACAGCTTGATGCGTTTGGCTTTTTCACGAGATAATAAAGTATGCCCAAGCCCGTCATCAATGGATTCTAACGCAACTTCCACGACATCGCCTTCGACTATTTCCAGCTCGCCTTTATGGTCTTTGAATTGGTCTAAAGGAATAAATGCTTCTGATTTTAATCCTACATTGATAACGGCTTTTTCACGATTTATGGCAACCACTGTGCCCATTAATAGTGCGCCGACTTTGACGCTTTGTTGTTCTACGCTATTTTCAAATAGCTCTGCAAATGATTCTGACATATTTTTATTTATTGATATTGACCGCTAAAAAATCCAACAACGGTATAAGTTGGCATTTATCGGATGTATTATTAAAAAAGTCTGACCGCTCAGGCTTTGGTTTTTGTTACTAATTCGCTTACTTTTTCAATCACCTCATCTATGGAAATATCAGTGGTGTCAATAGTTAAAGCATCTTCAGCAGGAATTAAAGGTGAGTTTTTACGAAATCTATCTCGCTCATCTCGCCTCTGCACATCTTCCAAGATTTGCGAAATTATACCAGCAGTGCCTTGCGCTTGCAATTGTTTTAAGCGCCTTTTTGCTCGCTCATCCGCACTTGCGGTCAAAAACACTTTGAAAGGCGCTTTATCAAAAACCACTGTGCCCATATCACGCCCGTCTGCTACCAGCCCTGGAACTTGTGCAAAGCCTCGCTGCCGCTTTAATAATGCTGAACGCACCGAGCCGATTGTGGCAATTTTTGATGCCATTTCGCCGACTTTTTCGGTGCGCAAGTTTTTTGATACTTCTTTGCCCGCCAAAAACACGCTGACCAACTCGCTGCCAGCCTCGGTTTTAAAAGACAAATCAAACTTAGATGCAACTTCTGCCAGCGCCGCTTCATCGGCAATATCAACGCCACTATCAAAAACTACCAAAGCAAAGGCGCGATAAATTGCCCCAGAATCAAGCAAATTCCAGCCCAATTTTTGCGCCATCAGCCGCGCCACTGTGCCTTTGCCCACGCCGCTCGGGCCGTCAATGGTCAAAATATTATTCACTCTTTGACCCCTCTAAATTCCGAAACGCGAATTTTGCCATTCACCATTTTGGACTTGCGCTGATTAATTTTTTCCAACTTTTGCCAAAACGCTTCATTCAAATCAAAATCGCCGCTAATCGCCGTCCCTATCAACAAAATCAGCAAATCTGCCGACTCCTCTGCCAAATCTTTTTTAGCCTTCCCCTTAGTCACGCAAGCCGATATTTCCCCCAACTCCTCTGCCATCAACGCCACCCGATAAGCCAAATCCTCACCACCATTATTTTTAAAATCGTGTTTATCATGAAAAGCCTGAATGTTTTTTAACATTTCTTTGTAGGAATCTTTATTCATTTGCTTCCTTTACTTTTTTATTATTGTATTTACTTTCTGGCATTTTATTTAGCCTCTGGTTTCATCTGCGGAAATAACAACACATCGCGAATTGAGGGCGAGTCGGTGAATAACATAACTAAGCGGTCTATGCCGATGCCTTCGCCGGCGGTTGGAGGCATACCATATTCTAAGGCGCGGATGTAGTCGCTGTCATAGTGCATTGCTTCGTCATCGCCGGCAGCTTTTTCTGCGGCTTGCTGCCCGAAGCGATCGGCTTGGTCTTCGGCATCGTTGAGCTCGGAAAATCCATTAGCAATTTCATACCCGCCGATGAATAATTCAAAGCGGTCGGTGATGAATGGATTATCGTCATTGCGCCGTGCAAGCGGAGAAACTTCGGTCGGATATTCGGTGATAAAAGTTGGCTGGATGAGTTTTTCTTCCACTGTGGCTTCAAAAATTTCAATTTGAATCTTGCCCAAACCCCAAGAATCTTTGACTTCAATTCTGAGTTTTTTGGCAGTGGCTTTTATTTTTTCCTCGCTCAAATCATCAGCACTTAAATTTGGATTAAATTGCAAAATTGAGTCAAACATACTGATGCGCAAAAATGGCTGAGAAAAATCCAGCTCGGCATTTTGATAATTGATTTTTGTATTGCCGCAAATATCTGCTGCTATGCTTCTTAGCAAGTTTTCGCTGAGATCCATCAGCTCAATATAAGTGGCATAAGCTTGGTAAAATTCAATCATCGTAAATTCTGGATTATGGCGGGTGGAAAGCCCTTCGTTTCTGAAATTGCGATTAATCTCAAACACCCTATCCATCCCGCCTACAACAAGGCGTTTGAGGTAAAGTTCGGGAGCAATGCGCAAAAACATTTGCATATCAAGTGCGTTATGATGAGTTTCAAATGGCTTGGCAGTAGCGCCGCCGTGGATGCTTTGTAGCATCGGGGTTTCCACTTCTATAAAATCATTTTCATTGAAAAAATTGCGAATATAGCTGATAATCTGGCTGCGTCTTTTGAAGGTATTACGCGAATTTTCGTTCATAATTAAATCCACATAGCGCTGGCGATAGCGGATTTCTTGGTCGTTCAAACCGTGAAATTTTTCTGGCAATGGGCGTAGAGATTTGGTCAGCAATTTTAGCTCTTTGACGCGCACCGATAACTCGCCAACTTTGGTTTTAAACAGCACTCCATTCGCGCCAATAATATCGCCAATGTCCCATTTTTTAAACTGCTCATTGTAGAAATTTTCTGCCAATTCATCGCGAGTAATAAATAGCTGGATTTGCCCGCTTGTGTCTTGAATATGGGCAAAACTCGCCTTTCCCATCACCCTTTTTAGCATCATCCGCCCAGCGATTGCAACTTCAATATTCTTGCCTTCAAGTTCTTCTTTGGAAAATTTCCCGAATTCTGCTAGGATATTTTTAGCAAAATTTTTGGGTTTAAAATCATTGACAAACGGATTGCCTTTTTCTCTTAAAACTGCTAATTTTGCCCTTCTTTCGCTGATTAATTTATTGTCGTCTTGAATGTCCATATTTCCTTATAGTTGTGCTTGTTTTCTCTCTAAATCTTGCTGTGCCAGTATTTTTGCCTTGTTTAAGTCGCTCTGAGATTCTACATTTTTGCCCATTTTTTTGAGCAAAGTCCCACGATTATAATAGGCTTGATAAAAATTTGCGTCTAATTCAATGGCTTTTGACAAATCTTTATAAGCCAAATCATCTTTTGCTAATTTTAAAAACGCATTGCCACGGTTATAAACAGCAGCAATGTAATTTTCGTCTAATTTTACCGCCTCAGTGTAGGCATCAATCGCTTCTTGTGTTTTTTCTAGCCTATCATAGCAATTACCGAGATTATTAAATGCACCATAATCTTTATTATTGAGTGCTAACGCCTGCTGTAAATACTCAATAGAGCTGTCAAAATCGGATTTTTCTTGCGCCATAGCCGCCAAACAAAAATACGCCTCACTACTATTAGTATTAGCCTTTATCGCATTTAGCATACTTTCAAGCGCCAAATCATCACTGCCCTGCTGCTGATGTATATGGCCTAAACTTAGGTGCGCATTCGCCTTCAAATTTTTATCCGCATCCTTGTGATTGAGCAAACCATTCCACGCCACAATAGCCCCCGACAGATCGCCTGTTTTTTGACAATCATAAGCCTGAACCATTAAATTACTCAGCTGTTTGCTGCTCATTTGAGCAAATCCTTAGCTTTGATAGTGTCTATTTCAGGTGAATTTTGCTGATGATGAAATGAGCGGATGAACAAAAACAAGGCGATTGCTAAAAATCCAAATGGTAAAAACCACAAAAGATAGGTATTTTTATTGACTGGCGGCTTAAACACCACATAATTACCATAACGAGCCACCATAAATTCGCGAATATTGTCGTTATTTTTGCCGCTCAAAATCAGCTCTTTAACCTTGTCTCTCAAATCATTTGCCAATTCTGCATTTGAGCCGCCGATGCTTTGCCCTTGACACACAGGGCAGCGAATTTCGTCAATCAAATCCTGATAGCGCCGCTCTTGTTTGGCACTTGCAAAACTACTAACCTCAATACTTTGGGCAAAAGTAGTGCTAATAAGTGTTAATAACAATAAAAATTGAATAAAATAGCGCACAATGTTCGCAAAATCTGTTTTCATAAAAATAAATAATTTTAACCTATGCCGCTAATTACGCTTGATAATATTTCTCTTAATTTTTCTGAGAAACTAATCCTAAATGAGATTAGTGCCACTATTTTAAAGGGCGATAAAATTGCGCTAATCGGGCGTAATGGCGAAGGTAAATCAACTTTTATGCGCCTGTTAGCTGGAGTAATTGAGCCAGATGATGGCGAGATTAAAACCAAAAATAACACCAAAATTAGCTACCTTGAACAAGCTCCGCCAGAAGATAAAGGCAAGTGTTTGTTTGATATTGTGGCGCAGGGTTTGGGCAATATTGGCGCTATTTTAAGCAAATATCGACAATTGCTGGCAGAGCAAAAAGAAGAGGCAACAGCAAAGTTGCAAGAGGAAATTGACCATTTAGACGGCTGGCAATATTTTCACAAAATTGAAAGCATTCTAAATCGCTTTAACCTTGATCCAGAAGCGACTTTGTCCACTTTATCTGGTGGCTGGCGAAGGCGAGTGATGCTGGCGAGGGCGCTGGTGCGTGAGCCAAATATCCTACTGCTGGACGAGCCGACCAACCATATGGACATCAGCGCTATTCTTGATTTAGAAAAAATGCTCAAAGACTATAACGCAACTTTGGTGCTGATTAGCCACGACCGAGCCTTTATTGCCGGCATTGTTAACAAAGTTTTTGACCTTGACCGTGGCAATTTATCAGTGTTTGAATGCGGCTATAACGACTATATAAAACGCAAAGACAGCCTGCTAAATTCAGAAAACTTGGCAAATCAAAGGTTTGACAAAAAACTCGCCCAAGAAGAAACTTGGATTCGTCAAGGCATAAAAGCCAGAAGAACCCGCAACGAAGGGCGAGTTCGCGCCTTGCAAGAAATGCGTAAAAACTTTATAAGTCGCCGGCAAAAGCAAGGAAAAATCAAAATTCATTCAGTGGCAGAAGACGAAAAACGCGCCTCTAAATTGGTGTTTGAAGTCAAAAAAATATCCTATTCAATTGCCGATTTACAGCTGGTTTCAGATTTTTCTATGCTGGTATTAAAAGGCGAAAAAATCGGCATTATTGGCGGCAATGGCTCTGGAAAATCCACTTTCATCAAATTATTACTTGGCGAATTGCAGGAAGATAGCGGCAGCATTCGCCGTTCAAAAACCATCAAATTGGCATATTTTGACCAAATGCGTGAGCTGTTAGATGGCAATATGAAGGCGATGGATTTTGTCTCCGGCGGCAGTGACCATATCAATATCGGCGGTAAAAGTAAGCATATAATCGGCTATTTGCGCCAGTTTTTATTCACTGGAAAGCAGGCAATGGCACCGATTAAAATGTTTTCTGGCGGCGAGAAAAATCGCCTGATGTTGGCAAAAATACTCTCTCAGCCCGCCAATTTATTAGTGCTTGACGAGCCGACTAATGACCTTGATGTGGAGACTTTGGAATTGCTCGAAGAAATGCTGGTGGAATATAGTGGAACGCTGATTTTGATTTCGCATGATAGAACCTTTTTAAACAATGTAGTTGGCTCAACTATTGTGATGGATGGAGACGGGGTAATCAACCAATATGCTGGCGGTTATGATGATTATTTACTGCAAAAACAAAGCGTTTTAGATGACAAAACCAGCAGCAAAAATAAGACAAAAACCGAGCAAAAATCAAGCAAAAAATCAAGCAAAAAACTCACTTATAAGCAGCAACAAGAGTTGACGATTTTGCCGCAAAAAATAGAAAAAACCGAGCTTGAAATAGGTGAAATACAAGCAAAATTATCCGACACAAAATTTTTCAAATTGCCAGAAGCACAAGACGCATTAACCCGCCTCGCCAGATTGGAAGCGGATTTGCAGCGCTATTATGAAAAATGGAGTGAGTTAGAATGACCACGCTTATCGTTGATTTGGATCACACGCTGATTGACACCGATTTATTGTATGAATCCTCTATTGGCGCGCTTAAATCCAAGCCTTGGTTATTATTTATGTTGCCTTTTTGGTTTGGGCGCGGCAAGGGCTATCTCAAACACAAATTAGTGCAACATTTTCAAATTGATGCTGCCAAATTGCCTTACAATAAAACCACTATCAATTATATCAAAACCCGCAAAAAACAAGGCGATAAAGCCATTCTTGCAACCGCCTCACACGAATTTTACGCACTGGCAGTGGAAAAACATCTTGCACTTTTTGACGATGTAATGGCAAGTAACAAAGATTTCAACCTCTCTGGGGGTAACAAAGCTGGCAAATTAGTAGAGCGTTTTGGCGTCAAAGGCTTTGATTATATCGGCGACCACAAACGCGATATTCCAGTATGGGAAGCGGCAAACTTGGCAATTTTGGTAAATGCATCCAAATCATTAATTAAAAAAACCCAGCATTTTAATCGGCTTATTTTGTCTAAAAAGAATTAGGCTAAAATGAAATAGAGCTTAAAGTTGCTTTGACTTAGGATTATTCCACAAAATGCGACAAAGTTGCCAGTAATAAATATACAAATCCAGTGCCTATCAAAGTTGCAGAAACGACTTTGGCGAAGGCTAAATTTTTGCCTAAAATGCGTTTGTTGAAAAACCAAATAACATAAGCGATTAAAAAAGCGATGATGAGTATTCGTAGTAAAAACATAGTTTATGGATTTGCGTAATTTTTCTACAATTTTAATCGCTAATAAGGCGCTGATTGAACTAACTTTTTGGATTTCTGCTGCTGATGCTTTTTGCACTTCTTGCAGTCCGCCAAAATGATTAAGTAATGCTGTGCGCCGTATTTTTCCTATGCCTTCAACGGCTTCAAGCACCGAGGTGATGCGTTTTTTGCCGCGTTTTTGCCGATGGTTTTTGATGGCAAATCGATGCGCTTCATCGCGAATATGATTGACTAACATCAGCGCCCTATCGTATGGGTCTAAGTTGATTTTTTGGGTTTTTCCATCTTTGACCATAATCAAGGTTTCCAAGCCCGCTTTTCTGCCCTCGCCTTTTGCCACGCCGACCAGCAGCACAGAATCGATGCCGATAGAATCCATCACCATAATTGCCTGATTAAGTTGCCCGAGTCCACCATCAATAAAAATTACATCTGGCAGCGGTTTTTTTTCTTTTAACAAACGAGAATAACGCCTAAAAACTGCCTGATTTATCGCCGCATAATCATCACCGGGGGTGATATTGTTGATATTAAATTGGCAATATTGCTTAGTTTTTGCCAGCCCTTTTACAAACACTACGCAAGATGCAACCGTTGCCTCGCCCATAGTATGACTGATGTCAAAGCATTCCATCAGCTTTGGAGGTGCTTTTAAATTGAGAGTTTTTTGTAATTGTAAAAATTGCGCTTGTTTGCTCGATTTTGAAATTAGCCGCTGCTTTAAATTTTCCTTAGCGGTGAGCATTGCAATCTGCAAAAAATGGCGCTTGTCTTTTTGCGGCATATCAATAATTTGGGTGGATAAAGCTGATGATAGCAACTTTTTGTCTGGCAATTTTTCGTTAAGTAATAGCTGTTTTGGCACACTTTTACCGAGATAATATAGCGGTAAAAAAGCTGACAAAATCTCTATGCCGCTTTTATTTTTGCTGTTTTTTGGAAAAACACACTCTTGCCCAATTTGCTTGCCAGAACGCACAAACACCACCTCAACAGCACATTCTGCACCCTCTGTGGCAATGCTTAGAACATCCATATCGTCCATAGTTTGAGAGTTGTGCTGCTCTTGAATAGTGCGCAAAGCAATCATCTGGTCGCGTAAATGGGCAGCTTGCTCAAAATCTTGTTTTTTGGCAGCATTTTGCATTTTTTGTGAAATATTATCCAAAGTTTGCACGCCTTTTCCCGCCAAAAATAAGCCCATCATTTTGACATCTTGAGCATAATTTTTATCGCTGATTTTGCCGGTACAAGGAGCGCTACAAAGCCCGATTTGATATTCTAAACAAGGGCGAGATCTGGAACGATAAGTGGCATTGGCACATTGCCTGACTTTGAAAATCTTTTTTAATAAAGTCAGCGAATTTCTAACTATGTGTGCTGATGGAAAAGGTCCAAAATATTGGTATTTTTCATTTTTAGTGCCGCGATAAAGCCCTACGCGCTGGTGTTTATCGTGGCTGATGTAAATATATGGATAACTTTTAGCGTCTTTAAGCAGAATATTGTATCTGGGTTTATGTTGCTTAATTAGTTGATTTTCCAGCAAAAGAGCTTGGGTCTCGGTGTCGGTAATCACCACTTCAAAATCTTTAATATTAGTAACTAAAACCTTGGTTTTGCCATCTTGATGAGCCTTGTAAAAATAGCTGGCAACACGCTTTTTTAGATTTTTTGCCTTACCAACATAAATCACCCGCCCTTGTTTATCAAGCATTTGATAAACACCGGGCTGGCTTGTTAAGTTTTTTAATTTTTCTTTTATTGACATCGGGCAAAGGTTAAAATAAGCACATTTTATTATCTATGAATTTGTGGATGAAAAACACAATTAAAATATTATTTATTATATTGTTTATTTTGCCGGTTAACGCAACTTTAACTCGTGATAATGTTGCAGATGCGCAAATGTTGACAAATATTATTGACCCGCCAAACACCGCAGCACTCAATATTATGGTTGCTGCATTGTCATCGCTAAAAGAGCTTAGGAAGCAAAATCAAGGCACTCCTGAAAACATCGAGGCGCTCATCAAAATTAAACTATTGCCAAATATTGCGATAGATATTGTAACTAATTTAGTGCTGAAAGATTATTGGAACACTATTGATAGCAAGCAAAAGCAGATTTTACAACAATACATAATTCAATCGTTGATTGCAGATTACGCCGATATTTTGGGGGCATACGAGCAAATCGGCAATATAAATATTTCGACTGATCCAAATGTAAAACGCCGTGATAATAGAGCGATTGTCAAGCTGCTTATCAGCCTAAGTGACGGTCAAAATCCTTTTGCAGTAACCTTAAAAATGACACATTCAAACCGTTGGCGCATCTATGATATTTTGTTTTCAGGAGTGAGTATCATCAAAAATTATAAGGCGCAATTTAACTCTATAATCAAGCGCAAAGGGCTGGATAATTTTATCAAAGAAATCAATAAAAAACTAACGAAAAGCACTGATGTATAAACTCATTATTAAAGGAGGAAAGCCGCTAAAAGGCACGATCAAAGCTGCTGGCTCAAAAAACTCATCGCTGCCTATTTTATTTTCCTCTATTTTAGCAGACGAGGCAATTACGCTAAGTAACACCCCACAACTTAGCGACATTTCCACTACTTTAAGACTGCTTATGAGCATGGGTGCTGATTTTATTTTGGAATCCGATTCATCGCTTTTTGTGGATTCATCAAAGCTTAACAACTTGGTTGCTGATTACGATTTGGTAAAAACTATGCGTGCCTCAATTTTGGTGCTCGGACCGATGCTCACAAAATACGGAAAAGCCAAAGTATCGCTGCCTGGCGGCTGTGCAATCGGCACTCGTCCAGTGAATTTGCACTTGCAAGCCTTGGAAGAATTGGGTGCAAAAATTGAGGTTAAAAATGGCTATATTTATGCCCAAACCGATGGCTTGGTGGGAACTGATATTCATTTTGATCAAGTTACAGTTACTGCCACAGAAAATATAATTATGGCAGCCACACTTGCCAAAGGCACAACCACCATTAATAATGCCGCTCAAGAGCCAGAAGTTTCCGACTTGTGCCATTGCCTCAATAAAATGGGCGCAAAAATCAGCGGCATCGGCACTTTAATCATCACTATTGAAGGGGTAAAAAAATTGCACGGCACTGATTATTTCGTTTGTTCAGACCGCATAGAATCAGCAACTTATTTGGTGGCAGCGGCAATCACCGGCGGCTCTATCACCGTTAAAAACACCAACCCGCAAGTGATGCGCTCGGTTTTGGGCAAATTGATTGAAATCGGCGCTGACATAAAAACCAGCAAAAACTCAATCACTTTAAATATGAATGGCAAACGCCCAAAAGCTGTCAACATAAAAACCAGCACCTACCCAAATTTTCCAACCGATATGCAGGCCCAATTTACTGCCCTAAATACTATTGCAGAGGGACATAGCACCATTACTGAAAATATTTTTGAGAACCGTTTTATGCACATTCCAGAGCTAATGAGAATGGGTGCTGACCTCAATTTAGAAGGCAACACGGTGATTTGTAAAGGAGTAAAATCACTCACGGGAGCGCACTTGATGGCAACCGACTTGCGTGCTTCTGCATCCTTAGTATTAGCAGGATTGGCAGCCAAAGGAACTACCACCATCGAGCGCGTTTATCACCTTGACCGTGGCTATGAAACCATTGAAGAAAAACTAAAATTACTCGGCGCTGATGTCGAAAGAGTGCAGGATTAACTATGCTAACAATCGCATTATCAAAAGGTAGAATTCTTGAACAGACCTTGCCACTATTAGAAAAAGCTGGCTTGAAAATTGAGCAGGGCGAGCTAAATTCTAGAAAACTAATTCTCGATACTAATCTTGCCGAAGTCAAAGTTATCATCATCCGCGCTACTGATGTGCCTGTTTTTGTGCAACACGGAGCTGCTGACCTCGGTATTACTGGTAAAGATGTGCTGCTTGAACACGGCAGCAATGGTTTGTTTGAGTTGCTGGACCTAAAAATTGCTAAATGCAAGCTGATGGTCGCTGCTCAAAATAAGCAAAAATTAGAGCAAAACACCTTAAAAGTTGCCACTAAATATGTCAATTCTGCCAAACTTCATTTTCAAAAACAAGGGCAATCTTGCGAAATTATCAAGCTATACGGAGCAATGGAATTAGCTCCAATAGTCGGTTTGGCACATTGCATTGTAGATTTGGTGGACACTGGCAACACCATAAAAGCCAATGGCTTACAGGCTTTTGAACACATTACCGACATCAGTTCGCGCTTGATTGTCAATGCAGCGTCATTCAAAACCAAAAACGCTGCCATCAAATCTTGGGCCGACAACATTGCAAAAAACCTATGATTGCGCGCCTCAAATCCGACCAATCTAATTTCCAAAAACAGCTATCAAAATTATTAGCACGAGATAATATTTCTGACGGCAATATTGATAAAACTGTGAGCGATATTATTGCCAAAATAAGAGCAGAAGGCGACAGCGCTCTGATTGATTACAGCGTCAAATTTGATGGTGTCAGCGCCACCAAAATGGCAGATTTGAGCATCAATTCAAGCGCACTAAAAAGTGCATTTAACGAATTGGACAAAACGCAAAAATCAGCCCTTAGCGCTGCTGCTGAGCGAATTACTAACTATCATCAAAAACAGTTACAAAAAACTTGGACTTACTCTGATGATGACGAAACTATGCTCGGGCAAAAAATCACTCCAATTGAGCGAGTTGGCCTGTATGTCCCCGGCGGCAAGGCCTCTTACCCGTCTTCGGTGTTGATGAACGCCATTCCCGCCAAAGTTGCTGGCGTGGCAGAATTGATTATGGTAGTTCCAGCAGCAAATGGCGTTGTCAATCCATTAGTGTTGGCAGCTGCGCATATTACTCAGGTTAATCAGGTGTTCACAGTCGGCGGTGCACAGGCAATAGCAGCGCTGGCTTATGGCACAAAAAGCATTCCAAAAGTTGACAAAATTGTTGGCCCCGGCAATATCTATGTTGCCACTGCCAAGCGCCAAGTATTTGGGCAAGTAGGTATCGATATGATTGCAGGCCCCAGCGAGATTTTGATTATTTGCGATGGCAAAACCAACCCCGATTGGATTGCGATGGATTTGTTTTCACAGGCTGAACATGACGAAGATGCGCAATCTATTTTGCTCAGTCCAGATGCAGATTTCATCGAAAAAGTCGCTGCCAGCATCGAAAAATTGTTACCAACTATGGACAGAAAAAACATAATCGCCAAGGCTTTAAATTCTCGTGGGGCTCTAATCCAAACCAAAAATATGGACGAAGCAATAGCCATTTCCAATCAAATTGCCCCTGAACATTTAGAGCTTTCTGTCGAAGATCCAAAATCCATGCTCGGCGACATTCACCATGCTGGCGCTATTTTTATGGGCAGAAACACTTGCGAAGCGCTTGGCGATTATTGCGCAGGCCCTAATCATGTGTTGCCAACCTCCGGCACAGCGCGTTTTTCCTCACCGCTGGGAGTGTATGATTTTCAGAAAAAATCATCTTTGATTATGGTATCTGACGCCGGCGCTAATTCTTTGGGCGAAATCGCTGTTACTCTGGCAGAAGGCGAGGGTTTGCAGGCACACGCTCAATCTGCCCAGTATCGCATTCAGAAATAAAACTGTGTTAAAGTTAACTGTTTTTGTTGCCGTATTTTTAGCGTTTGCAAATCAAATGCAAATGCAAAAAGCTCTAATTATGCAGTCGTAACTGACCATAAGTTAGCCACTGACGCTGCATTAGATATTTTGAAAAAAGGCGGTAGCGCCGCAGATGCAACCGTTGTTGCACAACTCGTACTCACCTTAGTTGAGCCGCAATCCAGCGGCATTGGTGGCGGTGCTTTTGCACTATTTTGGCACAATAAAACAGCACAATTAGACAGCTATGATGGCAGAGAAACCGCGCCTTTAAACGCAAAAGAAAACTACTTTTTTGACGACAATAACCAGCCATTGAAATGGGATTTTGACACCGTGCGTGCTGCAAAATCTGTCGGCGTTCCCGGCACTTTGGCGCTGCTGAAAAAAATGCACCAACAATACGGAAAACTGCCGTGGAACGACTTGTTAGATAAGGTCATAAAAATTGCAAAATCGGGTTATATTTTGGATAAAAAAATTCATCGTAACCTAATTTTTGCCCAAAAAAATGGCTTAAACCCAAGCTTTGAAACTGCTTATAATTTTTACTTCCAAAAAAATGGAGAGCCAAAACCAACTGGCACTGTGCTTAAAAATCCGGCTTTTGCGCAAACATTGGAAACTTTGAAAATCGATGGCATTGGGGCATTTTACGGTGGTTCAATTGCCAAAAAAATATTAAAATCCATCTACAAAGCCGATAAACAAGCCAAACCCGGACAAGAAATTAACTTAAAAGATTTTGCCAGTTACCAAGTCAAAATGCGCCCAGCAATTTGCAGCGTTTATCGCCATTATAAAATTTGCGGTATGGGGCCGCCCAGCTCTGGTGCGCTAACCACTGGGCAAATTTTAGGAATGCTGAATAATTTTAATATGCAAAAAATCGGTTTTAGCGCCAAAGGTATTCATCTATTTTCTGAAGCCAGTAAATTAGCTTATGCCGACAGGGCGCTTTATATGGCAGATTCTGATTTTGTGGATATGCCCATTCAAGGATTATTAGATACGCATTATTTGAATAAACGCGCACAACTTATCAAGCAGAAAACAGCGGCAAAAACCCCAGTATCAGCAGGCAATCCGCCCGCAAAAAACGCGCACTCATTGTCGCCCAGTTGGCAAAAAGAACGCCCCAGCACCAGCCATTTTAATGTGGTTGATGCCGATGGCAATGTGGTCTCAATTACCACAACGATAGAGCAAGGTTTTGGCAGCGGAATTATGGTTGGTGGCTTTATGCTAAATAACGAGCTGACGGATTTTTCTTTTGCAGCTGAGACAAATGGCAAAAAAATAGCCAATCGAGTTGAAGGCGGAAAACGCCCCAGAAGTTCGATGTCGCCCAGCATTGTATTTGCCCAAAATCAGCCAATTTTAGCAATCGGCTCACCGGGCGGCAGCCGTATTATCGGCTATGTTGCCAAAGCAATTGTGGCAATTTTAGATTGGAAAATGCCGCTCAAACAAGCTTTGGATTTAGGTAATTTTGGCAATAGAAATAGCAAAACCACCGAGCTTGAAAAAGGCGGCAATAGTGCAGTTTTCCAAAACGACTTGGAAAAATTAGGGCACAATATCAAAATCACACCAATGAACAGCGGGCTAACCGCCATCAAAATCAATTCTGACGGCACTCTTAAAACCGCCAGAGACCGCCGCAGAGAGTAATATTTTTTTGTTTTTTGAATAGTTAAAAAGGGAATTTATTACTGCCAGCAGATGGCAAATTACCCATTTTTGAAAAATCAGGAACACCATCAGCACCGGTCATTTTTGCCATCATTTTTTGCATTTTGCCGCTGCCCATTTTCTTCATTTGTTTTTGCATTTTTTCAAATTGTTTGAGCAGTTTGTTGATGTCTTGTGGCTGAGTGCCGGATCCTCTGGCGATGCGATTTTTGCGTGAGCCTTTGATGAGTTTGCTGTGGGTGCGCTCTTTTGTAGTCATCGAGTTGATAATTGCCACCATTTTTTTACTTTCAATCCCGCCAATTGCTTGATTTTTAATGTTTTGCGGGATTTTCCCCATGCCCGGCATTTTGTCCATCAGCGCTTCCATACCGCCCATTTGTTCCATTTGCAACAGTTGCTCGCGCATATCTGCTAAGTCAAATTGCCCTTTGGCGATTTTTTGGGCAGATTTTTGTGCTTTTTTCTGGTCAACTTTTTGCCCGATTTCTTCAATCAATGACAAAACATCGCCCATACCCAGCAAGCGTCCAGCGATTCTGTCTGGATGAAATGGTTCTAAAGCATCAACTTTTTCGCCAACACCAAGAAATTTAATCGGCTTGCCAGTGATATGACGCACAGAAAGCGCTGCCCCGCCTCTTGCATCGCCATCAGTTTTGGTCAAAATAATGCCCGTCAATGGCAAGGCATCGGCAAAGGCTTTGGCAGTGTGAGCCGCATCTTGTCCAGTCATTGAGTCAACTACAAACAGGGTTTCAATCGGATTTATGGTTTTTTGCAAAACCCGAATTTCATCCATCATCTCATTATCAATGTGCAAACGGCCGGCAGTGTCCACCAATAGCACATCGAAAAATTGCTTTTGTGCGTGCCTTTTGGCGTTGGCAACAATATCTTTTGGTTTGTCGTTGACGCTGGATGGGAAAAATTCTGTGCCAACCTGATTTGCCAATACTTGCAACTGCTCGATGGCGGCTGGGCGATAAACATCGGCACTAACAAGTAGCACTTTTTTGCCTTCTCGCTCTTGCAAATAGCGGGCTAATTTGGCAATAGAAGTGGTTTTACCAGCACCTTGCAAGCCTGCCACCATCACCACCGCAGGCGGCTGCGTTCTTAAATCTAAGCCTTTATTTTCGCCGCCGATAATCTCGGTCAGCTCTGTTTGAACTAATTTAATAAAAGCTTGTGATGGATCAAGACCTTCGTCAACCTTCATTCCGAGCGCCTTTTCTTGCACTTTATCTAAAAATATTTTGATGACTTCAAGGGCGACATCTGCCTCTAATAATGCGCGGCGCACTTCGCGGATGGCATCTTTGATATTGGCTTCGGAAAGTTTATTTTTGCCTTGCAAGGCTTTGAAACTATTGCTAAGGCGTGCGGTTAAATTATCAAACATTTTTATAATCAATCTAAATAAAGTATGTATTATAGTAGGTTGTATAAATTCAACAAGGTGATTATGTTTTTATCTTTTTCTGCGGCGCTGGCATATTTATTATCGGCATTATTATTGATGCGTTTTTTCACTAAATATGACGAAAAACATCGCCATCAAAAAAGCGTTTTTTTGATACTTAGTTTTGCCATTATTGCCCACGCTTTAACCTTTGCTAACTTTTGGTCGGCTGGCAACGGGGTGTTTTTTGGTTTGGCAAACAGTGCTTCTTTTGTCGCTTGGGTGGTGGCAGTTTTGTTATTTTTATCATCAATTTCCAAGCCTGTTCATGCGCTCGGAATTTTGGTTTATCCGCTAACAGCCGCGGCATTAATCTTTGATATTTTGTCCCCAGATTCCACCACTGCCAAAATCCTATCCCTTAGCATCGCATCGCATATACTTTTGTCAATTACTGCCTATGCTCTGCTGGCGCTGGCAGCCTGTCAATCGGTATTATTGAAAATACAACAGCACTATTTGCATGCCAAAGATATCAATAGTTTCATCGGCAAACTACCGCCACTACAAACGATGGAAGCGTTATTGTTCCAAAATCTGCGAATTGGTTTTTACCTGCTGACCCTATCACTAATCAGCGGTTTCATCTTCATTGACGATATTTTCGCCCAACACCTAATCCACAAAACCGTGCTATCTCTGAGCGCATGGGTGATTTTTGCCACCTTAGTCATTGGCAGAAAAGTCTTCGGCTGGCGCGGCAAACAAGCCATCACCACCACTCAAATCGGCTTCGGTTTTTTATTAGTGGCTTATTTTGGCTCTAAGTTTGTGTTGGAGAGATTGCTTAGTTAATCAAATAACTTTGTCAGCCAACTTTTAAACGCTTGAACAATATTTGCATTATTAACGCAATTTTATTAATAGCTAAATGTAAGTGATATTCTAATCAATATGCAAAACCGCTAAAAATGCTTCTTGCGGAATATCCACACGCCCTACGCTGCGCATGCGTTTTTTGCCTTTCTTTTGCTTGTCGAGTAGTTTGCGTTTACGGCTGATGTCGCCGCCGTAACATTTTGCGGTTACATTTTTTCGTAGAGCTTTGACATTGGTGCGGGCAATTATTTTGACGCCGATGCAAGCTTGGATGGCAACATCAAACATTTGTCTTGGCACTAATTCTTTCATTTTTTCGGCAATTTCTCTGCCTTTGCGAATTGAATCTTCACGGTGAATAATCAGCGCCAAAGCATCAACAGACTCTTGGTTAATTTGAATATCCAACCGAATTAAATCCGCAGCTTGATAGCGCTCAAATTGATAATCCATTGAAGCAAAACCGCGGGAAACTGATTTGAGCCGGTCGAAAAAGTCAAGCACCACTTCGTTTAGCGGCAATTCATATACCATTGAAACCTGTTTACCCATATAAGTTAGGCTTTTTTGCACGCCGCGTTTTGAGACGCAAAGACTGATGACATTGCCGACAAACTCGTCTGTTACCAAAATGTTTGCGCTGATTATAGGCTCTCTAAATTCGGCAATAAATTGGTTTTCTGGCATCTTTGATGGGCTGTCAAGACGCGTTATGTTGCCTTTTGTGTCTAAAATTTCATACACAACTGTTGGCGCTGTGGTAATCAAATCTAAGTCGTATTCTCGCTCTAAGCGCTCTTGGATAATTTCCATATGCAACAAGCCTAAAAAGCCTATTCTAAATCCAAAACCAAGAGCGTCTGAGTTTTCAGGTTCGTATTGCAAAGCCGCATCATTCAGGCGCAATTTTGCCAAGGCATCACGGAATTTTTCGTAATCTTCACCAGAGATGGGGAATATCCCAGCAAACACTCGGGGTTGCACCGGTTTAAAGCCTGAAAGTGGCTCACTGACTGGATTTTTAACACTGGTGATAGTGTCGCCAACAGGAGCTCCATCGATGTTTTTAATGTTGGCAATCATAAACCCAACTTCGCCAGCTTTTAGGCTTTGAGTTTTGAGCCGTTTGGGCGTGAAAACCCCGACCTCATCCACCAAATGCACTTGCCCATTAGAGAAAATTTTCACCTTATCTTTACTTTTAACCTCGCCGTCAATCACCCGAATAAGCGACACCACGCCCAGATAATTGTCAAACCAAGAATCAATAATTAGCGCCTTAATCGGTGCATCAAGATTGCCTTTTGGAGCGGGAATTTTTTCTACAATTTGCTCTAAAATATCTTTAATTCCAATACCAGATTTAGCGCTGGCATGCACGGCATCAGTTGCCTCAACGCCAATTACATCTTCAATTTCTGCTGCCACTCGATCTGGGTCTGCTGCCGGCAAGTCAATTTTATTTAGCACCGGAACTACCTCTAAACCTTGCTCAATCGCAGTATAGCAATTTGCCACCGTTTGTGCCTCAACTCCTTGCGAAGCATCAACAATCAGCAATGCGCCTTCACAAGCCGAAAGTGAGCGCGAAACTTCGTAAGAAAAATCCACATGCCCGGGAGTGTCGATGAAATTTAGGTGATAGATTTCGCCGTTTTTTGCGGTGTAATCCAATGAGACGCTTTGCGATTTGATAGTGATGCCGCGCTCTTTTTCGATATCCATTGAATCCAGCACTTGTGCCGACATTTCCCGATCGCTCAAACCACCACAAAGCTGAATAAAACGGTCAGCAATGGTAGATTTTCCGTGATCAATATGGGCAATAATGGAAAAATTACGAATGTTATTCATTGAAGTGCTAAAATAAGTTTTTTTTAAACGAGCTATTATACCGATATGAACAAAGTCCAGCCAACTACCTGCCTTGCTACCAGCGATTTAAAAGTTGCGATTCCAGACGCACAGGGGCGCAATATTATTTTGTATTTTTACCCAAAAGATGCGACTCCGGGTTGCACCACAGAAGGGCAAGATTTTCGCGATAATCATCAGGCATTTGTTGCTGAAAATACGGTGATTTATGGGGTTTCCAAGGATGATTTAAAATCACATGAAAAGTTCAAAGCCAAGCAAAATTTCCCTTTTGAACTGCTTGCTGATGTTGATGGAAAACTGTGCGAGGCGTTTGGTGTTTGGCAATTAAAAAAGTTTATGGGACGCGAATTTATGGGCATTGTGCGCTCAACTTTTCTCATTGACGCTGATGGAAATATCCTCAAATCTTGGGATAAAGTCAAGGTCAAAGGGCATATTGACGAGGTTTTGGCAGAGGTGCAAAAATATGGCTAATGTAGATTTTAACGAGGTCGATAAATTCGCCGCCCTCGCCTCTCGCTGGTGGGACGAAAATTCGGAATTCAAGCCACTTCACGACATTAACCCGCTCCGTTTAAATTATATAAAAGAAAAATGCGGCGGTAGTTTGCAAGGCAAAAAAATCCTTGATGTTGGATGTGGTGGAGGAATTTTGGCAGAATCACTCGCCCTTGAAGGTGCAATTGTAACCGGCATCGATATGGCAGAAGCCGGATTAGAAGTGGCAAAATTGCACTTGCTTGAATCAGGTTTAGACATTGATTATCAGAAAACCGCCGTAGAAGAATTTGCCCAAAATCACGCCAAATCATTTGATATCGTTGCCTGCTTGGAAATGCTCGAACATGTGCCAGACCCATCATCAGTCGTCAAAGCTTGTAGCCAGCTGGCAAAAGACGGCGGACAGCTATTTTTTTCCACCATCAATCGCAACGCAAAATCCTACCTATTTGCCATTGTCGGCGCTGAATATGTGCTCAAATTGCTGCCGCAAGGCACTCACGATTGGGACAAATTCATCAAACCCAGCGAAATTGACAGCTGGGCAAGGGATGATAATTTGACCCTAAAAAACATCATCGGTATGGGATATAACCCCTTTACCAAAGCCTATAAGCTCGAAAATGATGTCAGCGTTAATTACTTATGTTTCTATCAAAAATAACCTCTGCTGGGTAAAATCAAAACCCAACAGCAAAAGCCTCATAAAAAAAACACTATAAAAGCTAAGATTAAAAAATACTTAGGAATATGAAATTAAAGATACTTGAAAATTTAAAAAAATGGATTGGATTTTTAGAGGTGCCCTTATGTTAAAATTAACATTTATTTTTCAAATTATTTAATGAAAAAGCAAATCACTTTTTCTGCACTTGTTTTACTGTCAATCGTTGCCAGTGCGCAAGAATCGGAATATACAATTAGTTGCAATAAGCCTCTGCTTTTCCCCCAGCAAACACTTTCTACCAACGCCAAAGAGCTTAATATAACAGCAGACCATGGCGAAATTGTCGACAAAAACCAACATTTATTGACCGGTAATGCCTCTTTAATTTCAGACAAATATTACATCTTGGCAGACAAAATCAAAATAGACAAATTGCAAAAAAAATCAAGTGCTAATGGCAATGTTAAATTTCAAAATAAACAAATAATGCTCACTGGCGATAGTGCGGTGCTGGACAAAAAAGGCAGTGTTTTTACCAACGCAAAATACCATTATCCAAAAAGCAAAATCACAGGACAGGCAGATAAAATAGTTGATGACGGCAACAAGCAAACCTTTGATTCTATGAGTTATAGCCTATGTCCGCTGGGAAATACCGACTGGCAAATGAAAGCAGACAAAGTAACTCTTGACCAGCAAGCCAATCTTGGTATTGCTAAAAATGTAACGGTTGAATTTATGGGTGTGCCAATTTTCTACTCGCCGTATTATGAATGGACTCTCAAAGGCAAAAGCTCTGGATTTTTAGCACCAAGTGCAAGCAGTTACACCGAATCAGGTAAAGACAAAGGCTATCAAGTGCGCATCCCTTATTATTTCAACATTAGCGCCGACCGTGATTTTCTCTTAACCCTCAACCAATTAAGCACCAGAGGCAGCTCTATTGAAGGCAAATATCGCCAATTATTCGACAAAGGGCGCATTGAAATTGAAGGTCATTATCTCGATAAAGATAAAATAAATAAACAAAAGCGTTGGTTATTTGACTCAAAATTAGATCTTTCTTTAAACGACAAAACCACGCTAAACATCAACAGTCATCGCGTTTCAGACGACAACTATTTTAAAGAAATTGCCCATTATGACACTGGCAAAACAAGCCTGACATCCTCTGCAAATATTACTTATAAAAACAAACAAACAAACCTAACGGCATTAATTGTTGCCGAAAACGAACAACTGCTTTCCACCGATAAAAACGAAGCATCATACACCCGTGCGCCAGAAATTATCATTAGCAAAAAAGTTCAAGGACTGGGCAATAGAGAAGCGGTTTTTTCCATATCCAGCACCAAATTTAAGCATCTAAACGATGCCAAAAAAAGTGGCACTCGCACCAATTTACAGGCAGATTTTGAGCGCAACATAAAAACCGCTGCTTATTCAATAAAGCCTAAATTATCTTTCAAAAAAACCCACTATTCAATGGAAAATAACAGCAGCCAAGAACGCAATATTTACAGTTTTGGCGTCGATTCCAAGCTGAATTTTGAAAGAGAAACTAATTTATTCGGCAAAAATTTAGTGCAAACGCTAACCCCACGCTTGGCATACAATTACACTCCGGGCAAAGAGCAAAGCGGTTTGACCAATTTTGACTCTGCAAAAGTTAGTGAATTATATGCCAATTTATTTGCCGGAAAAAGCTTCACCGGGCTTGATAGAATCAGCAAAACTAACGATGTTGTTATTGGTCTTGAATCTGACTTTATTGACCAGAAAACCGGCAAAACTTACCTTGCACTGAAAATCGCACAAGCACGCCATCTTGACAACACAACAACGGCTGAAAATGGCAGTATTACTGCGCAAAAAGACTATTCCAACATTGCCATAGGTGCTGATTTAAGCTTGGGAGATTTCACCTTCAAAAACGCCATTCAATACGACCAAGACGATGGCAAAACACAAAGAAGCAATAGTGAGATTACCTACATTTCTGGCGCCAAAAAATTCATTTCCGCAACCCACGAAAATGACGCTGGTAAAAGAACTATCGGCGTTTATGGCGCTTTACCAATCAACAAAAAAATACATATATTTGGTAGTGCAAATCGCTCTCTAAGTAACTTAATTACCAATAAAAAAACCCTTGGATTTGCCTATGAATCTTGCTGCTGGAAGCTGCGTTTGGCACAATTTAACGAATACACCGGTGCTGGAAACTACGACAAAGTGTCCAAAATTGAGTTTGTTCTCAAAGGGCTAACATCTGGTGATTCCAGCTTGTCAAAACGCCTAAACGAAGAAATACCAAATTATTTACCCAACCTAAAAAACTAAAAATGAAAAACTTATTCGCACTTTTACTCATCCTGCCACTCACCGTATTTTCTGCACCAAACAGCATAATTGCTATCGTCAACGATAGCGTTATTACCTTAGACAGCATCAGCGACCAAATTGACGAAAAAACCAGTTTAGAGCGTAAAATAGCATTAATTATTTGGCAAATTGACATCACTTTGCAAAAAGAAAAAATACACAAACTGGGTATAGTGCCTAAAAAAATAGCCATCAACAGAATGTTAAATAGGATTGCCAAGCAAAAAGGTGTGAGTTTGACGGAACTAAAAGCGATTCCTGAATTTGATGAAATTAACGATATTGTTGTTCAAAATCTTGCTCTTGCTGGGCTTAGGCAAGTGGTTTTAGAACAGGCTGAATTCAGTGCCACTCAAACAGAAATCGACAAAGTGCTTGCCAATAATCCCAAAAAAGAAACAACAACAAAGCAGCAACATATTGCCAATATTAAAACGCAAATAATTCGCACCAAACAAGACTATTATTACCGCGACTGGGTCAGAAATATGCGTGATAATGCATATATAGATGTTTTTGAAAACAAGTTTAAGTAAGCTAATTTCCAGTATTTATGTCTAAATCTATCGTCATTTTTGGGTTTCATTCAATCCAAGCACAACTGCAAAATAACCCTGAATGCCTGCTCAAAGTCTGGAAGCTGGATAATAGACACGACAAGCGCCTAAATGCGTTAATCACCCAGCTCGACCAACTTAGCATTGACACTTGCGCAGTTGACAAACAGCAGTTAGACAAACTCACTAAAAACCAATCACACCAAGGAATTGCAGCGCAAATACTGCCGCCTGCGCTGCCTAATCAAGATGCTTTGATGGAGTTTGTTACCAAGCTCAAAAACCCTGCTTTAATTTTGATTTTGGATTCTATTCAAGATCCACGAAATCTTGGTGCTTGCTTGCGTAGTGCCAACGCTGCTGGTGCTGATTGCGTAGTTATTAATAAAGATTCATCCGCACCGATTAATGCCTTGGTGCACAAAACTTCGGCTGGCGCTCTTGATAATCTCAAAATTTTCTCAGTAACAAATTTAGCGCGCACTATTAAAGCACTCAAACAGGAAAATATTTGGGTATTAGGCTTAGATGGCACCAGCAAAACTGCGATTTATCAAATTGATCTGACCACTTCGAGCGCCATTATTATGGGTTCTGAAGGCTCTGGATTGCGCAAATTGACAAAAAAATCTTGCGACCAATTGGCAACAATTCCAATGCAAGGCAGCGTGGAAAGCCTGAATGTCTCTGTAGCAACGGGAATCGCCTTATTTGAAGCCAACAGACAAAGATTAAATTAAGCAGCAAATAACACACATTTTTTGGTAAAATTATCAGGTTTTTTATTTTAGATGTAAATGAAACAAGGGATACCAAAAACAATTAAGCTTTTTAAGTTCGCTTCCAGAGGCGGGATTTTTTCACATCAATATCAGGTGCGAGATTTCCCCAGAATTAGCACGATAGCAAGCAACCATAATTCAAAGGTCAGCGTAACAATTAGTTTTAGCCTTGAAGGTGAAATTCCTTGTATTACGGGCGAAGTTGAGATAGATTTGGAACTGGATTGCCAGCGCTGCTTAGATGTTGTTAAATTGCATTTAGAGCCTAAATTTAAGTTGGCTTTTTTAAAAAATGAAGAGCAAGGCGAAACATTAGATGCGAGCTTTGAGACTATTTTAAATGCTGATGAGGAATTTTCAACAATAGAATTTATAACGGATGAAGTGTTAATATCTGTGCCGATGGCGCCTTTGCACGAGCATAAATGCCTATCATATCAGGACACGCAGCCGATAAATGAGCAAAAGAAAGAAAACCCTTTTGCTATATTAAAACAATTAAAAAAAAAGGAGTAAGAAATGGCAGTACAAAAAAGTAGAAAAACCCCTTCAAAAAGAGGTATGCGCCGCTCACACAATGCGTTAACAGCCCCAGCTTTGTCTGAAGATCAAGAAACTGGAGAAACGCACTTGCGCCACCATATCACTGCTGACGGCTACTATCGCGGCAAAAAAGTAATAAATAAAGTGCAAGACGATATTGTTGAAGTAGAGGCCTAATTACCGATGACCATCAAGGTATCTATTGATGCCTCAGGGGGCGATTACGGCATACCTGTTACCGTTGCGGCGGGCATTAAAGCCTTAAACACATTCGCAGATTTGCACTTGGTTTTTGTAGGCGACTGCGATAATATTGCGGCAGAATTAGACAAAATCTCAGATAGCAAAAAATTCACTGCACGATTTAGCACTGTCCACGCCAGCGAAATTGTGGCAATGAACGAGTCGCCTTCAAACGCTTTGCGTAAAAAGAAGGACTCTTCTATGCGTGTTGCCATCAATTTGCTCAATGATAAAACCGTTGACGCTTGCGTTAGCGCTGGCAATACTGGGGCGCTGATGGCAATTTCGCGCTTCGTTTTGAAAACCATCAAAGGCATCGACCGCCCTGCCATTATGGGGCGTATGCCGACCACCACAATCGCAAAATATACTTATATGTTAGATTTGGGCGCAAATGTTGATTCCAAGCCCGAGACGCTGCTTGAATTTGCAATTATGGGTGCTACTGCCGTTGAATACATCGAAAATACTGTCTCCCCGAGTGTTGGGCTGCTCAACATCGGCGTAGAAGAAATGAAGGGCAACGAAAAAATCAAAATTGCCTCCGAGATACTTAAAGCCTCAAACCTCAATTATGTCGGTTTTGTTGAAGGCGACGACATCTACAAAGGTAGTGTTGACTTGGTAGTTTGCGATGGATTTGAAGGCAACATCGCCCTAAAAGCCAGTGAGGGCGTGGCATCAATGATGGGTCATTATCTCAAACAAGCGTTTTCCAAAAACATTTTTAGCAAGTTAGTAGCACTCATTGCAAGCCGAGTTTTAAAGGATTTTAAAATCAGCCTTGACCCCGGAAAATACAATGGTGCTAGCTTGCTTGGCCTGCGAGGCATTGTGGTAAAAAGTCATGGAGGCGCTGATAGCGATGCGTTTTTTTATGCCATCAAAGAAGCTTATCTTCAAATAAATGCTAAAATTATCGAAAAAATAGAGCATCGAGTATCAGCTGAATTAGAAAAATAAAATGAATAAATTTGCAAGAATTATCGGCACTGGCTCTTATTTACCGCCAAAAATAGTAACCAATGACGACCTTTCCAAAACCATTGACACCTCCCACGAGTGGATTGTCAGCAGAACTGGAATCGAGCAAAGGCGAATAGTTACGGATGAAAGCACTTGCGATTTAGCGTTAATAGCCTCCAACAATGCGTTGAAAATGGCTGGCATCGATGCCAAAGATTTGGATCTGATAATTCTGGCAACCACCACGCCTGACAAAATTTTCCCAGCAACTGCCACTATATTGCAAAATGCGCTTGGTGCTACCTGCCCTGCTTTTGATTTACAATCGGTGTGCGCTGGATTTATTTTTGCCCTGACCACCGCCGAGCAATACATCAAAACTGGCGCTGCCAACAAAATATTGGTGGTTGGCAGCGAAACTCTATCACGAATTGTTGACTGGAATGACCGCTCAACTGCGGTTTTATTTGGTGATGGTGCTGGCGCTGTGGTGCTTTCTGGCAGCAAAGAGACTGGAATTTTGCACTCAAAACTATTTAGTGACGGCAGCTATCTTTCTTCATTGCAAGTCAGCAACAAGCGCATTAATGAGGTTGGTTTTATTCAAATGAGTGGCAATGAAGTTTTTAAAATCGCCGTCAATCACCTTGCAGATTTAGCCCAAGAAACCCTAAAAGCCTGTGATATAAACTCCAAAGAGCTTGATTGGATGGTGCCTCATCAGGCCAATATTCGCATTATTTCAGCCGTTGCTAAACGCATTAATATCCCGATGGACAAGGTTATCGTTACTTTGGCGCAACACGGCAACACTTCCGCTGCCTCAATTCCTCTGGCGCTGGACGCTGCTGTGCGTGATGGTCGCGTGCAAAAAGGTCAAAACTTATTGCTTGAAGGCATAGGTGGTGGATTTAGCTGGGGCAGCGTGTTGCTTAAATTTTAAAATTGCCGAGATTGAAGATACTCGGTCAAAGTGCGCAACTTTTTGGCATCAACACTCAATCCATCCAAATCCTTTAATGCCAACTGATACAAACGCCTGTATTCGGTTTTTGAAGCTTCCAAACCCAGCAAAGATGGATAAGTTGGCTTCTTTTTTTTAGCATCAGAGTTCTGCTTTTTGCCCAGCAATTCCTCGGGGGTAAGCACATCCAGCACATCGTCTTGTATCTGATATGCCAAGCCAATATGCGCAGAAAATCGCTTGAGAACTTGCGTATCGGCGTCATTACAAAAAGCCACCAAAGCGCCAAGTTGCACCGAACAATCAAGCAGAGCGCCAGTTTTTTTCTGATGCATACTTTTCAAAGTCTCAATACTGATGCTTTTACCAGTAGAATTAAGGTCAATTGATTGCCCTTCTGCCATCTCAAATGCTGAATAAGTTAAGACTTTCAAGGCATCAACCCTGCTTTGTGTTGATAATTTTTGGTCATTGGCAAGCACCTCAAAAGCCAAAGCCTGCAAGCCATCCCCCGCTAAAATTGCCTGCGCTTCGCCAAAACACTTATGACAAGCAGGCTGATTGTGGCGCATATCATCATCGTCCATTGCCGGCAAATCGTCGTGTATCAAGGAATAAGCGTGAATCATCTCAACTGCACAGGCGCTGGAATCTGCCAAATCAAGTTTAGCACCAAAAGTATCGGCAACTGTGTAAGTCAAAATCGGTCGAAAGCGCTTGCCAGCTGACAAAACGCTATAACGCATCGCTTCGGTCAAACTACCTTTATTGGATAAATATTGGTCTAAATGTTGCCATACGCGCTCAGAATAGTTCATTTGCTAATCCAAAGGCTTCTCAGATTGATAGCCGTCTTTTGCGCTCAGCAAGGCGATTTTTTGCTCAACATTGTCCAATGCCTCCTGACATTTGCGCGTTATTACCACTCCCTGTTCAAAATATTTGAGTGAATCTTCCAAGCCAAGATTGCCGCCTTCCATAGTTTGGACAATGGTTTCCAGCTCTTCCAAGCCCTTATTAAAATCAAATTTTTTACTCATCTTTTTCCTTCTCCGCCAATTTTGTTGAGTATTTTATCCATCAACCAAGTTGGCAGAATTCTAATCAAAAATGCAAACAATTTGGCTGGAAAGGTTAAGTGATAATGGATTTTCTCCCTTTTTGCACCAAGTGTATGCTTACAACATTTTAGCACCGCTTCTGCCGCCAGAACAACCAGTAATTAAAGCTGCCTTCATTGTTGCGCTTTGCTCCAAAAATCTACCACTTTTTCAAGCTCTGGATTGATACTTTGTGCACGCAAAACTAAAAAATCATAAGCAATTCTAAAATCCCGATTCTCAATCAACCATTCAATTTTTTTAGGCTGTATTTTTTCCAGTTTAGCTTGCAGCATCCACACATTGCGTATTCTTGCCGTCAAATAATGCGGCAGTGAAACTTGCTTAATTTGATTCATAATAGCCTCATCGCAAGCTTGTAATTGTGCCAAATGAGAAGAGCGTTGCTGCTTTTTAATCAATGCAAAACGCTCGTTTTGTGCCTGCCACAAAAACGCCGCAAATAAAAATACAGGGGTTACTGGCTTTCCAGATTTAATGCGCTCAGAAGTGCTATTACAGGTTTTTTTGATAAAATCGTTATTATGCGTTTGTTTGAGTAAATGACGCAACAAGCCATATTTTTCCAGCCGTTGATACACCGCAAATGAATATTCATTTTGAAATAACTTAATACATTCTTCATACAAACGCGCCGGGGAAACATTGCCGAGCAAAGGCGCTTGTTTTAGTATTGCGGTTTCGATTTCAGCGCTGATTTCAGCACCAAGTTTTTCGGCAAAACGAACAGCCCGAATCATCCGCACAGGGTCTTCTGTAAAGCGTTTTGCGGCGTTGCCAATCGGACGAATTTGCCGCGCTTCAAGGTCTTGCAATCCGCCAACATAATCAATCACTTCTTGTTTCTCAACATCATAATATAGGGCGTTGATAGTAAAATCCCTGCGCAAAACATCGTCTTCTATTTTGCCATAATGATTGTCGCGAACAACCACGCCGTTTTTGCCAGTTTTCACTTTGCCAGAACGGAAAGTTGCCACTTCTATATAGTCACGGCTGTTGAATAATACATGCACCAAACGAAAACGCCTGCCGATTAAGCGTGAGCGTTTGAACAATTTATTTACTTGCTCAGGCTTGGCGTTGGTGGCAATATCAAAGTCTTTTGTCTGTAAACCAAGCATCAAATCTCTGACGCAACCACCAACCAGATAAGCCTTGTATCCTGCTTTCTGAATAGTATTTATGACTTTTATTGCGTTTTTGTCTAACAATTTTTTGTCAAATTTGACAAAATGGTGCACAGGCTTTGCGCTGACAAGTTTGCGTCTTTTTTGAAAGATTTTGTTAAATAGCTTTTTCAAGTTAGATTAACGACAGACTTTGGCTTCCAGCCCGACTGTTGATGCTCAACAATCACCGTAGTATAAACGCCGCCACGCACATTGAACACCGCCTTCAAACGCATAAAACGAGCATCAGTTGCTGCCACTAAATCTGTCAAAATCTGGTTACTAACTGCCTCGTGGAAAGCGCCCTCATCGCGAAACGACCAAATATACATTTTCAAAGATTTCAGCTCAATGCAAACTTTATCGGCGATGTATTCCAAGTGCAAAGTGGCAAAATCTGGTTGCCCAGTTTTTGGACATAAACAGGTAAATTCTGGCATATCGATTTTAATAACATAATCACGCTGGGGATTTGGGTTGTCAAAAACCTCTAAGGTTTTAATAGGATTGGATGGCATTACGCTTATTGTATGTAAAAGTGCTGATTATTTTACCCCAATCTAAAAGCAAAAAAAAGCCCCTTAACTTTGAGCTTAAAATTTGCCCATTTTGCCAAAAATATTTTTTAGTATTCTAAATTTTTTGTGCCTATAAGCATACAAAATAAAAATCAGTAGAAACATAGACAAATGCACCCACCACAAGCCAAGCCAAATAGGGCTCTCGCCGCGTTCCAGCGCTGATTTAGCAATGGTTAGGGCATTGTTATACAAAACAAAAATAGCCACGCCAAACAGCACTCCGAGATTTTTTCCGCCTCTAAAACTGGACTTGCCCAGCAGCACCCCCAAAAATGACAAAATGAAAGCACTAAGCGGTTGAGATAGTCTCCATTGCCACTCTGCTGCGTCTTTTGTCTTATTTGAAGCAAACAAATCAAGCATACTTTTTGCTTCTGTTTCTATATAATTTATCTGCGCTGGACGATTTTCATCATCCGAAATCTGCAAATCATACTCATCAAAATGCAAAATTCTTTTGTCATAATCCCCCGGAAAGCCGTAATAGCGCGCGCCATTTTCAAAATGTAAATAAGTGCTACCTTTATCTAAATCGGTGTATTTTTGCACCTTTTCTGCCAAAGTGATAATCGTCTCGCCGTCTGATTCATAAGTAAAAACATCGTGCATAATTTGCTGCTGTTTATCGCCATATTCCACCTTGTTGGCATAAAAAACAATATTGCCGTTTTTGAATTTTTGGAATTCTTTTTGTTTGATAATCAAAAACTCCAAAGCATTGCTGTTACGATGAATAATCAGGTTTTTCTCTTGTTTAGTCCAAGGCACTACCAGCGTTGATAACAACAAAATAAAAAACACAACCGGCACTACCACTGGATTTATCATCAGCATAAAATGCTTATCGCCAATACCGAGCGAGTTCATCACCACCGCTTCTGAATTTTTATACAGCTTGCTGATTGCCAAAATAATTGCCAAAAATAGCGACAAAGACAAAATTAGCGGGGTGTCTCTGAGTATATTAAAAGCAATCAGCGGAAATAAATCGGCGTTAGGAATGTTGTATTCTAAGGTTTTTTTCACCGTTAGCGCAACTTGATTGCCAAAAATTATTAGGCTGACAATCGCAAAAATAGCGCCCAAAATTATACGCACATCACGCACCAAATATTTTGCGATAGTGGTTTTAGTTAGATGTCTAATCTTGTTGAAAGTAGGATTAATCCAAAATATATTCATAAACTTCAGTATAAAGAAGTTTTTTTTATTACGCTATTTTATTTTTTCTGTGCCATTGATGAGAAAAATTCATCGTTGGTTTTGGTTAGTTTAAGGCGGTCAATCAAAAATTCTGCTGCTTCTACGGTATCCATTGGATGCAAAATTTTGCGCAAAATCCATAGTTTTTGCAGCTCTTTTTCATCAGTAATAAGCTCTTCACGGCGCGTTCCAGAGGCGTTAATATTAATGGCTGGGAATATGCGTTTTTCGCTCAAACGGCGCTCCAAATGCAGCTCCATATTTCCTGTGCCTTTAAATTCTTGGTAAATAACTTCGTCCATTTTTGATCCTGTGTCAATCAAAGCGGTGGCAATAATGGTGATGCTGCCACCATTTTCGATGTTTCTTGCCGCACCAAAAAAGCGCTTTGGGCGTTGCAAAGCGCTGGCATCAACACCGCCAGTTAGCACCTTGCCAGAAGACGGTGAAATAGTGTTATAAGCCCTAGCCAAACGGGTAATTGAGTCTAATAAAATAACCACATCTTTGCTCTGTTCGGCTCGGCGTTTGGCTTTTGCAATGACGATTTCAGCCACCTGCACATGGCGTCTTGCTGACTCATCAAAAGTTGATGCAATCACTTCTCCACGCACTGTTCGTGCCATTTCTGTTACTTCCTCAGGGCGTTCGTCAATAAGCAAAACAATCAGTTCACACTCTGGATGATTGCGAGAAACAGAGGAAGCAATATTTTGCATAATCATAGTTTTTCCAGCCTTAGGAGGGGCGACCAACAGCCCTCTTTGTCCTTTGCCAAAAGGGGAAATAAGATCAATCACCCTTGCAGTAATGTCTTCTGTGCCGCCATTTCCAACCTCTAATACGATTCGCTCATCAGGATGCAGAGGTGTTAATGAGGTGAAAGGAATACGGTTTCTAACGCTATCTGGACTTTCGTCGTTGACCTCGTAAAGCTTCACTAATGCAAAATACTTTTCACCTTTTTTCGGCGCACGAATCTTGCCAGAAACTACATCCCCAGTTGCAAGATTGAAACGCCGAATTTGATTAGGAGACACATAAATATCGTCCGGACCAGAGACATAAGAATCATCCGCAGACCTTAAAAATCCATAACCTTCCTGCAATATATCCAATACGCCATCGCCGATAACTTCTTCATCGTTGCTTGCCTTGTGTTTTAAAATGGCAAAAATAAGCATTTGTTTTTTAGCTCTATCGATGTCTTCAATGCCAAGAGATTGCGCCAATTCCAATAATTCGGCAGCGGTAGAACTCTTTAAATCAGATAATTTCATATTATTTCCAAGTGTAAAAAAATGTAATAACCGGTCAGAATGACCAGCAGGAACCTGCCTACTAAGGCAAGTTAAGGGTTAAAAAAAATGTAATTTTAAATATTAGCGTCTATAAAAGCACTTAATTCTGCTTTAGAAAGTGCGCCTATTTTTGTCGCTTCAACAACGCCGCCTTTAAATAATAACATTGTTGGGATACCGCGAACGCCGTATTTTGACGGAGTTTTGTCGTTTTCATCAATATTCATTTTGGCAATAACAATTTTGCCTTTGTATTCAGTGGCAATTTCATCAAGAATTGGCGCTAATGCTTTACAAGGACCACACCATGGCGCCCAAAAATCTACTAAAATTGCTGCTGAATTAACATCGGACTCAAAAGAATCATCCGTTACTACTTTGATATCGCTCATATTCGATTGTTTGTTGATAGAAAAAAAGGGGGATACTGTTGATAGGAAAACTAAATTTTGGTAAATTATAGCGTTATTTTTGCGTCTTGTGCATTATTTTTATAATTTTTCTTGCAAAAGTTGCCTTAATGTTTGTTCTTGCGCCTTGTTAAGCGGCTTTTTTTCGACATTGGTAATAAAGAAAACATCCTCCACACGCTCGCCCATAGTTGAAATTCTGGCATTCACAAGATGAATATCAAGCTGATAAAAAATATGGGCAATATTCGACAAAAGCCCTTGTTTATCAATGACATTAATCTCAACTTGGGTCAAATTCCAGCGTTTATTAAGCGCAAAACTAATCTTCATTTTGTGGTCAAAATGGCGATGTATATATTTTTCGCTCATTTGCTCCACATTTACGCTGTTTTTAATTAGTTTTTCCAGCTGTTTTTCTATCTCTTTATTGAGATCTATATTCTCTAAAGCCTTGTCCTGTAAGACACTAATAGTGTTGTAAGCTTTGCCATCCTTGCTGGTTATAATTTTTGCATCAACAATATTCAGCCCAAATTTTTCAATAATGCTGACTAATTTAAAAAATAAACCCTTTGAATCTTCACTATGCACAAAAATATCCACCACAAAATTTTCTGACAGGCGGCTTATAACAGTAATTTCCTTATCTTTTTGCTTGCTCAAAGATTGTAAATGCCACAAAATATCGCTCTGTTGATAGCGCAAAAAATAATCCTCTGGCATATTATTTAGGATTTTGTCTGCTTGCCCAGAGCCATAACCTTGTTGGGCTAAAGCCTTAATCAGCGCTTGTTTAGCGGACTCAACCTCGGTGTTGATGCTCGGCTGTTTAGGCTGTTCTTGTAGATGTTTTTTGGTTTTGTAATATAGTTTTTTTAACAAAGAATCCTTCCAACCATTCCACAAATCCTCTCTGGTAGCGCGAATATCTGCCACTGTCAACAAGTATAAAAATTGCAAAAATTCCACTGATTTTACTTTTTTTGCAAAACTCTCAATCACTTCAAAATCTTCCAAATCTTGTTTTTGTGCCACTTGTGACATCAATAAATGATGCTTCACTAAACCAGAAGTTATGGCAATATCACGGCTTTTGAGGCGATGATGTTCAAGGAAATCTTGCGCATCTTTTGCACCCAAAATCGCATGGTCTCCTCCACGACCTTTGGCAATATCGTGAAATAGACCTGCCAAAAATAAAAGCTCTGGCTTAGCAATATTTTGTGCAATTTCGCTACACAAATCAAATTCCTTGGAAAATTCGGCAACAAAAAAACGCCGTAGATTACGAATTACAAATAAAGTGTGCTGATCAACAGTATAAGCGTGAAATAAATCATATTGCATTAGCCCGGTTATTTTGCCAAAAGTGGGGATATAACGCTCTAAAATGCCATAACGATTCATCAGTTTAAGGGCTTTATTGACCCCATTTTTTTGCTGCAATAATTCAATAAACAGGCGATTGTTTTGGCGATTTTTGTAATAATTTTTATCAATTAGATCAATATCCTCTTGCATTTGTCGCAAGGTGTTGGCGTTTATTCCGCTAATATAATTATGTTTAGCAACTAGCAAAAAAATCTCAATAAAAGCAGTTGGATGGGTGATGAAAACCTTGCTGTCGGTCATACAAATATAGCCGTGGTTGATGCTAAAACGCTGGTTTAAATGTTGCGTATGCAAAACGCTTTCTGCAAATAATTGTAGCAAAATATCATTAAGCCGAGCCACTTTTGTCGCTGTTTGATAATAATCAATCATTAACTTTTCAATAGCCGTCACCTCAGAACCATAGCCCAACACCTCTGCCACCTCGCGCTGATATTGAAACGCCAGCCTATCTTCTCGACGATTAGCCAGCGTATGCAAGGCATAACGCACTTTCCACAAAAACCCTTGCGCCTTTATCAGCAAATCGTATTCCCCCTGACTTAGATATTCTTTTTCCACCAAATCAGCTATCAAATCAACATTAAGATACCACTTTGCCACCCATACCACAGTTTGAATATCTCGTAGCCCACCTGGGCTTTCCTTGATATTTGGCTCTAAATTATAAGCAGTATTGGAATAATTTAGATGGCGATTTTGTTGCTCTTTTTGTTTGCCAACAAAAAACAAGCGCGATGACCAATCACTTGATTTAACCATCTGTTTCATCCGCAAAAATAAAGATTTTCTGCCGATTAAAATACGCGATTCTAACAAATTTGTTGCCACACTCAAATCGGAAATATTTTCCGCACAATCAGCAATATCGCGCGTTGAATGTCCGACTTCTAACCCCACATCCCACAAAAAAGCCAGAAAGTTTGACAGGTTTTCCTGATGAGCATCGTGCGAGCCATTTGGAATTAAAATCAGCAAATCAATATCAGAATGCAGGTGCAACTCACGGCGACCATAGCCGCCTACTGCCGCCAAACAAAGCTGTCCACCAATCTCAAAGCCATTCCAAATATCGCATAACAAATCATCTATTTCAGCACTGCGTTTTTGCACCAAATGAGGTGTGGAATCAGGGTTTTTGAGAAAATCTTCTTTGAGCGCATTTTGCAGCGTTTGATACCTGTTTTTAAAATCTGCCAAATTCATCTTTACTTTTGTAATACCTTTTTTAGCAGTGTAATACCCTTGCCAGATTCGGTCAAATGCTGGGTGATTAGATGTTTAATTGGCGGAAAATGCTGGGCAAAATTCAGCACAAAGCGCCTTATTTGCTTGGCTACCGGAGCATCATTGGTGAATAATGCAACTATACCGTTAGTGCCAAAAAACATTATTTTGGTAAGGTAAATATGCTTTTTCTCAAACAATTTTAGCAAAGATTCTGAGCCAATATCTTGCCCAGCATCCTGCGCCTCTTTCACTAAAGTTGCCAAAATGTCCTGCCCTCTCAGCCCCAAATTGAAGCCGTGTGCGGTTACAGGATGCATCCCAACAGCAGCATCGCCAATCAAAGCAAAGCGTTTGCTGATGAAAGTTTTTGCATGCACGCCGACCAAAGGATAAGAATGACGCTCTCCGATTTGAGTTAGTTGCCCTAATTTGCCTCTAAAATCCTTGCTCATTTTGGCGTTGAAATCTGCCTCACTCATCTGAATTAGCTGTGCAGATTTATCGGCAGAAACCGTAAGCACCACGGAAGATTCATCGCCTATCATCGGCAATAACGCCAAAGTTTGCCCATAATCAAAATACTCTAAAGCGATGTTTTGATGACTTTTTTCGTGGCGCATTTTGCTCACAATCATTACTTTGGAAAAATCTTCAACCAAAGAAGGGATGCCCATTTTGCGGCGAATATTGGAAAAACGACTGTCCGCTGCCACCACTAATTTTGCCTCAATAATTGCACCATCAGCGAAAATAACCTTTGAATGAGAATCGCAATAATCCACATCATCAACCAAAGAATCTGGCATCAATTTAATATTATCCGCCTGTGATACTCGCTGATACAAGGCTTGACGCAATTGGTAATTCGGCACTAAATAGCCCAAAGCTTCGATGCCAGAATTTTCACTTTTGAAGTTTAATAACGCAGCGGAATCACCATCAAAAACTTGGGCTTCTTTAAGCAAAGAAATTGAATTTTTATCAACCAAATTCCAAACTCCTATTTTTTTCAAAATACTCAGTGATAAGTGAGTTAAGGCGATTTCTCTACCATCGTAACTTGGTTTGGAAAGATCCTCTAAGCTTGATTTTTCCACCACCAAAACCTGCGCACCACTGTCGGCCATCGAGCAAGCAAAGCTCAATCCTGCTGGCCCGCCTCCAATAATAACAATATCGTAATTTGTTTGCATATTGTAAAAATAATGAGATAATTAAACGGCTATTATAACTACTCAAAGCGATTATGATTTATGTTGTTGTGCAATTTAGTTGCATTATTTATCTTATTTTTAATATGCGTTTTGACGCTTTGGATGCGCTGGAATGGGTGCTAATCTTGGCCGCTATGGTAATTGGACTTAGCGCTATTATCAATATGCGCCTTGGTAATATCAACATTTTACCAACTCTAAAACACAACCATCAGCTGGTAACCAGCGGCATTTATCGCTGGATTCGCCATCCAATGTATAGTAGCGTTTTGCTTGTGTGTCTGGCGCTGACTTTGACCAACAGCCATCAAATCGCACAATTAGTAATGATAGTATTGCTGCTTGATTTGGCACTTAAATCCAATTTGGAAGAAAAACTACTGGCGCAAAATTTCAAAGAATATTCATCTTACAAAAGTAAAACTGGGCGCTTTATTCCATTTTTATAACAGGCAATAAAAAACCACCCCGAAAGGTGGTCTTTTTTTATGCTGCTGGTTTGACCCAGCTAACAATGTTGCTAATTACTCAG
>VSKZ01000020.1 GCA_008364125.1 Candidatus Thioglobus sp.
TCAGGACGCGCGCAAGTTATCATCGGTACGCATTCTTTGTTTCAGCAAACAGTAGAATTTGCCAATCTCGGATTGGTGGTTATTGATGAGCAGCACAAGTTTGGTGTGCATCAGCGCCTATCTCTGGCAAAAAAAGCAGATAGAGCTCCGCATCAATTGGTGATGACAGCAACTCCTATTCCGCGTTCGTTGACGATGAGCGCTTATGCCGATTTGGATTCGTCAATTATTGATGAGTTGCCGCCAGGCAGGAAGCCTGTGCAAACCGTGGCACTTAGTTGTGAGCGCAAAAATGAAGTGGTTGAGAGAATAAAAAAATCATGCAAGGCTAATAATCAGGTGTATTGGGTTTGCACTTTGATTGACGAATCAGAGTCGCTGCGTGGCGAATCTGCCACTAACACCCATCTTTATTTGCAAAAAAAATTGCCAGAATTATCAGTTGCACTGTTGCATGGCAGGATGAAAAAAGACGAAAAAACTGAAATTATGCAAAAATTTGAGCAAGGAAAAATCAATCTATTAGTAGCAACTACGGTGATTGAAGTTGGCGTTAATGTGCCGAATGCGGCGCTGATGGTGATTGAAAATTCCGAGCGGCTGGGCTTGGCACAATTGCATCAATTGCGTGGACGGGTTGGGCGCGGACGCGATAAAAGCATTTGTATTTTGATGTATCAGCCGCCTCTTAGCAATAATGCGATGCAGCGTTTGAACATCCTCAGGCAAACAAATGATGGCTTTGCAATTGCCGATAAAGATTTACAACTGCGTGGCCCTGGTGAGATTCTTGGCACTCAGCAAACAGGAGTCGCCGATATGAAAATTGCCAATATCGTGCGTGATGATTATTTGCTAAAACAAGTGCATTTTTATTGCAAACAATTTATTAACGAAGATGAATCTCAGCAGCAACAACTGATTCAAAGATGGATTACCGCAGGCAAATCACAATATGCTAATACTTAAAGTAAAATACGACAATTATGAATACTGAAAATCTTATTTGGGTAAATCTCGGCGCTCAAAATCCGCCTGAATCAGCAAAATCGTGGCTGACTGATGACGAGTCTCTGAGCAAAAAACTGCAACAAAAGTTTGCCAATTTTTCGGTCAATGTGCTGTCGCAAACTCAATCACAAGTGCACGATAACGAGGTCGATTTAATAACTCCAAATACCGATTGTATTGTTCGTGAAGTGCAATTATTGGGCAACCAACAGCCCGTGGTTTTTGCCCGCTCAATTATACCTATTACCAATGACACTAAGGATTTGCTGGATATCGGATGCAAACCATTGGGAGAGATTTTATTTAATAGCCCAAAAATTATACGCGGTCAATTACAAATAACTAATGCTGGTGATATTTGGGGCAGGCGTTCAACTTTTATCATTGGCGACACACAATTATTAGTTAGTGAATTCTTCTTGGAAAATCTTTACGCATAACGATATTTTCTCAAAACTCAAATAGAAGTAGAAATACTAAAAGAATACGCCAAAAATTAGGCCTTTTTAATGCTGATAAATAAATCCACCATACATATTTTGTTGCTTTTCAATAATGTTTTTTACTAATGTATTTTTTGCATTAAAATAAACCTTATAACTAGCATAGGAATCTAATTACTTTATATGCGTGACGATATTTTTACACACAAAAATGACTTGGTAGATTTCATTTTTGATGCCAGCGTTGCCAGTGTATTTGACGATATGGTCAAGCGCTCGGTGCCCGGCTATCAATCGATGATTGAGATGGTCGGTCTTTTTACGCAAAAATATGGGCAAAATGACAGCCAATATTACGATCTTGGAGCTTCCACTGGTGCTGTTGCCATTGCACTTGGAGCTAATAATCCATACAAAAATAATCGCATAATTGCTGTTGACAACTCCGTTGAAATGACCAAAAAATGCGCCAAAAATCTGGCTGGAAAGGCTGGGAATTTTGATATTATTTGTGCAAATATTGAAGATATTAAAATTCAAAACGCATCAATAGTGGTGCTTAATCTGACCTTGCAATTTATCAAACCTGCACAAAGACAAATGTTGATTAACAATATATACCAAGGACTTAGGCAAGGCGGCGCGCTGATTGTGTCAGAAAAAATTCATTTTAATGATGTGCAAAAATCAGCAAAAATCAACAAGTTGCACATAGATTTTAAGCGTGCAAATGGTTATAGCGAATTAGAAATTGCGAGCAAGCGGCAGTCTATTGAAAATGTGTTGATAACTGATGATGAGCAAACCCATTTTGCGCGTTTTAACACTGCCGGATTTGCTCACAGTTTGTGCCATTTTCAATGCCTTAATTTTGCCTCTTTCTTGGCAGTCAAATAAACTTGCGTAACAAAAAGCAAACTTATGTATAATTTTTAGCATAAAATAAAAGACCAAAGCTTGTAGGCAAGCCAAAAGGCCTCCTTTTTTGGGGGTCTTTTTTTTAGCATTGAGGAGTAAAAAAAAATGAAAAAAACTATTTTGCTGATTGATGCTGGTTATTTACAGAATGTTTCAATGGATGCTGACTTCATTCGCCCTATTAATTTAACAAAATTAGAATTAACACCTTTTAACAAATAGTTATTATGCTTTTAATGATTGACAATTACGATTCGTTCACCTACAACTTGGTGCAGTATTTTGGCGAGTTGGGGCAAGAGGTTGCGGTTTATCGAAATGATGAAATCAGCGTTGAGGAGATTGGCGCGCTGAATCCACAATTTTTGGTAATCTCGCCCGGCCCTTGCACGCCGAATGAGGCTGGAATTTCAATTGCAGCCATCCAGCATTTTGCTGGTAAGATTCCTATGCTTGGCGTGTGTCTTGGTTTTCAGGCAATGACGCAGGCTTTTGGTGGTAAGATAATTGGTGCAAAACAGATTATGCACGGTAAAATATCACAAATTCATCATACTAATAAAGGGTTGTTTTCTGGGCTTAAAAACCCTCTAAACGCCACCCGTTATCATTCTTTGGTGGCAGAGCAATCAAGCTTGCCAGATTGTTTTGAGATAACGGCTTGGAGCGAAAATGAAGATGGTGAAATGGATGAAATTATGGGAATTATGCACAAAAAAATGGCAATTGAGGGCGTGCAGTTTCACCCAGAATCCATCCTCACCGAGCAAGGCCGTGAAATGCTGAGCAATTTTTTAAATAAATAATTTAGGAAAAAATTATGGATATTTTAGAATTTTTATTAAATGACGAACAAATATTTACCACCATCACTTTGGCAGTTTTAATCGCTTTGCTAATTGGCAATATCGTTAGCGACAAATTGAAAAAATATCAAGACATAGATCCCGCAGAAGCTACCGCTTTAATGGACGATAAGAATTTAATTATTTTGGATGTGCGTGAGGAAAAAGAGCGCAAGTCGGGCTTTATTGCTGGCGATATTCACATTCCTTTATCACAAGTCAAAAACCAATTAGCAACTTTGGATAAAAACAAAAAAATACTAACATATTGCGCCTCAGGCTCTCGCTCTGGGCATATTGCTGGACTATTAACACGCAACGAATTTAGCCAAGTTTTCAGTCTAAAAGGCGGCATAAAAGCTTGGAAAAAAGCTAATTTGCCAATAAAAACTAAATAAGGATTTTGCTATGAAAGACAATTATATTTATTGTTCTGACACTTGCCCATTTTGTCAAAGGGCTTATCAGCTCTTGGAAAAGCGTGGAGTTTCCTTTAAAAAACGCCATGTGAAAACCCAAAATGATTGGGATGAAGTAGCCGAAAAAACTAACAGAAACACGGTGCCACAAATTTTTATAAACGGCACGCATATCGGCGGTTTTGACGATTTAGTCGCCGCTGACCAGTCTGGAAAACTGAGCAAAATTCTCAATGGCTAACCTTTGCATTATCGGTGCTGGGGCTTGGGGCAGTGCGCTTTCTATCGCTCTGTCTGATAATTTTGAGCGCATTTATCTGCACGCTCACAAAGAAAATAATGCCAGCGAGCTTTGGACGAAACACCCAGACCTGCCTGTCAATTATGCTAATAATGTTGAGCTAACATTTGATTTATCCAAGATTGAGCAGTGCGCCGGAATTTTAATTGCGGTTCCAAGTTATGCTTTTTTTGCAACCGTAAAATCCATAAAACCCTTTCTAAATAAGCAATATGTCGCTTGGGCAACCAAAGGTTTTGACACTGAATCTGGGGGTTTTTTGCATACAAGTTTTGAGTCTGTTTTGAGCGATCATCCAAGTTGCGTAATTTCGGGGCCGAGTTTTGCTGTTGAAGTTGCCCAGCACAAACCGAGCGCACTGACAGTTGCTTCAAAAGACAAAAAAACCCGAGATTACTGGGCAAAAACATTGCAAACAAGCGCGCTACGAACCTACACTAACGATGATGTAATTGGCGTGGAAGTGGGCGGCTCGGTTAAAAATATCTTGGCAATTGCAGCTGGAATCGCAGCGGGGCTGAATTATGGCGCTAATACGCAGGCAGCTTTAATAACTCGTGGTTTGGCAGAAATGACGCGGCTTGGAGTGGTTTTAGGTGCAAATCCGCTCACTTTCAACGGCTTATCTGGGTTGGGAGATTTGGTTTTGACTTGCTCTGATGACTTGTCCAGAAACCGGCGCTTTGGCAAACAATTGGCAAATAATAAAGATGCCAAGCAGGCATTAGAGTTCGTTGGCGCTACGGTTGAGGGCGTTAACACCTTGGAATTAGTTTTGTCAATTGCCCAAAAAAATCATATTGAAATGCCGATTTGCGAGCAGGTTGCGCAAGTAATTGCTGGCAAAACTACGCCGACTAAGGCAGTCAATTATTTAATGTCAAGAACGCAAACTCAAGAATAATGCTGGATTTATTAAGGCACGGCGAGGTTTGTGGCGGGCGTTTATATCGCGGCAATCTGCTTGATGATGCCCTAAGCGCAAAGGGTTTTGGGCAAATGCAAGCCTCAACCAAAGGCAAACATTGGGACTTTATTGCCACTTCGCCGATGCTTCGCTGCTTGGCGTTTGCTAAGTATTTGTCGCAAACACAAAAAATTGAAATGCAAGTATTTGAGCCATTAAAAGAAATAGGTTTTGGCGATTGGCAAGGCAAAAGTGTTGAAGAAATCGGCTATGAAACTGTTGATAAATTCAAACAAAACCCATTGGAAAACCGCCCAAAAAATGCAGAAAAACTGAGCAGTTTTCAATCTCGAGTTTTGTCCGCATTGGCGCAAATAACCGATGCTAATCCAAATAAGTCTATTTTAATAATCTCCCACGCTGGCGTTATTAGGGTAATTAAATCGCACCTTCTCAAACTTCCTATTGAAAAAATGTTCACAATACAGGTCGTTCAAGCAGCTTGTGAGAGATTTGAATTATGATAAATTATTTTAAAATTATTTTACTATCAGCACTTCTCGCAACTTTTGCTGTTACAGCTCAGGCTGATGGCAGCTGGCGCATACTCTCATTATTAAACTCTGTCAATAAGCCAAATTTTGAAAAAATGGATAATATCAAGCAGATAAAAACTGCTTTTTTTAATTATTTATTGCCGATAATAAAAGAGGAAAATAACAAGATTAGAACGCTTCGCTCACTCATTATAAGCAACCAAATTAGCAAATCGCAGCTACAAAAGTTGGCAAAAAAATATCATATTAAGCGCATCAACAAAGAAGTTTTGTTGGAAAAAGTGGACACCATTCCTGCGTCTTTGGCGCTGGCACAAGCGGCAATTGAGTCTGATTGGGGACGCTCAAGATTTGCCAAGTATTGGAATAATTATTTTGGCATTTGGTGCTTTTCAAAAGGTTGTGGCATTCAGCCAGAAAATCGCAACAAAAATGCCAAACACGAAGTGAAAAATTTTGCCTCATCCAATAAATCAATTGAATATTATTTACTCAATATTAATCGCAATCACAACTACAAATTACTCAGACAAATTAGGGCTTACAAGCGCAAACACAATCTCAAATTAACAGGCAAAAGTCTGTCCGAGGGATTGGACAAATATTCAGCGACTGGTTATGAATATATCGTGTTAATACAAAGCATTATAAGGCAAAATAATTTAACTCGCTTTGATTGAAAACTCCGCAAAATCCCCACAAAAAAACCCGCAAATTGCGGGTTTTTTCTTAATAGTTTTAAGTAAATTAACGCTTTGAATACTGCTCGCTCTTACGCGCTTTTTTGCGGCCTACTTTTTTGCGTTCTACAATTCTTGCATCACGAGTAACAAATCCTGCTTTGCGTAATTCTGGTCGAAGGTCGTTGTCATATTCCATAAGTGCGCGGGTAATTCCCAAACGAATTGCGCCAGCCTGTCCTGTGTCGCCGCCGCCTTTAACTATAATATTGAAATCAAATTTGTCTCTCATTTCAACTGTGTCTAAAGGCTGATTGACAATCATTGATGAAGTTTCACGACCAAAATATTCACTCATTGGAAGTTTATTAACAGTAAATATGCCTTTGCCTTTGGTCATATAGACGCGTGCTACTGAGGTTTTTCTTCTACCTGTTGCGTAAAGTGCTTTTGTTTTTGCCATAATAATTTGTTTAAGTTAAATTTCTAAAAGTTGTGGTTGCTGTGCGCCGTGTGTGTGCTGTGTGCCGGCGAATACTTTCATTTTTCTGAACATATCTCTGCCCAGAGGGCCTTTTGGCAACATACCTCTAACGGCTTTGTTGATGACTTCTTCAGGCTTTTTGGCTTGTAAATCTTTAAATGCAATTGACTTCAAGTTGCCAACATATCCTGTGTGATGGTAATACATTTTGTCTGAAAATTTATTGCCAGTTACGACTACTTTTTCGGCGTTGATAACAACGATATAATCTCCTGTGTCTGCATTTGGAGTAAATTCAGCCTTGTGCTTGCCGCGCAAACGGCGTGCTATTTCTGTTGCCAAACGCCCTAATGTTTTGCCATCAGCGTCAACTAAAAGCCAGTCTCTTTTTATCTCAGATGCCTTAGCGCTAAATGTTTTCATAATCTGTTTTCGTGCAAAATAATCGGGCTATTATAATCATTTTCAAATATAAATGTTGGCTATCTGCCAATATTATCCAATGTGAATTTAACACACTAAGTATAACGCCCCCATTTAAAAAGTCATCTTGGCAAAAATCTCAAATGGGCGAAAAGCCGGTTTTTGATGATTATTCATATTTATACAAAGTCTATGAAGAAAGTTTTTTACTTACATATTTTCTTTTGCAAGGATGGTATTTGCTGCTATAAATCCTTTGACACTGCCACAATCAAAGCGTCTGCCTTGGAATTTATAGGCGATAACTTTACCAGTTTTTGCCAATGTCATTAACGCATCGGTGATTTGTATTTCGCCTTTATTATCGGCTTTGGTTTTGGCTAAAACTGTAAAAATTTCGGCAGTGAGAATATAGCGACCGATGATGGCTAAATTGGTCGGTGCGTCTTGCGGGGTAGGCTTTTCCAGCATATTATCTACGCGATAAACAGTGTTTGAATTGCCCAATAATTCGCCGTCAATAATGCCGTATTTATCCACCTCATCTATCGGCACTTCTTCGATGGCAACTATGCAACAATCTGGGTGCTGCTGGTGCAATTCACACATTTGTTCAAGCACCGATGCGCCATCATTTATGCACAAATCATCAGGCAAAATCACCGCAAAAGACTCATTGCCAATCAATGGCTGACCGGTGTAAATCGCATGCCCTAAACCTTGCTGCTGCGGCTGCTGTATGTAATTAAATTCGCATTTTGCAATGGCATTGTTGATCTCAATCAGCGAAGATTGTTTGCTCGTGCCAGCCACGCTTGCCTCAATTTCTGGGTGCGGCTGAAAATACTCCTTGATAGCGCCCTTGTGCTTGCTGGTAACCATTGCTATTGCGTAAATACCAGCACTCATCGCCTCTTCCACGCCATATTGAATCAAAGGCTTGGCAAGAATTGGCAGCATTTCTTTGGGAATAGCTTTGGTAACAGGCAAAAAACGCGTGCCATAACCTGCAACTGGAAATAGGCATTTACTGATAATTGCCATTATTTCAAACTATTTGTGAGGATTTTTTTACTGTCCTCAACGCCTGGCTGATTGTAGGTATTGATTTGCAAAAATTGCCCGATTGTGGAAACCAAAAGTTGGTAGCTAAACATCAATTTAGCAATGTTGTATTCGTCCATCGTGGAGATTGTAACCACATCGCAGGGGATGTCTTTTTGCGCCTCAACGGATTTAATAGTGGCATCGGCTTGCTTATTTAAAAGATCGTTAAAGCTCAATTTTTCAGCATCGTCTAAGCCCAAATTTTGCTCTGATTTTGGAATAATTGTATCGCTTTTTAAGTCGTCAATTTTGATGAAAGTTATGGTTTTATCACGCACACCGTCAATGATAAGTTGCAAAAAACTATGCTGATCCACCGGTCCAATTAGCGCAATCGGCGTGAGTGCTTGCCGAGTTTTGTTGATGTTAAATTTGCCCAAACTTTCTGCCCAAAGTTGCACATACCATTTGTTAAAACCTTCCAGCGAAGATGAATAAGAAAAAATCGCATTAATATTAAATCGCGCTTTGTTTTCTACTAAAAATCTTGCCTTGTCGAAAATGGGACGATGGTATTTTCCTTGCTTGAAAAAGCTGTCTGCTACTCGCCGACAGCCGTTTAGCAGATTGTCAATATCAACTCCAACCATCGCCAGCGGCACTAAGCCAACCACGCTGAAAACCGAAAAACGCCCGCCGATATTCTCAGCCAATTCAAAAGTTTTTATGTTATTTTTTTGTGCAAATTTACTCAATTTGGTTTTTGCCTCAGAGATAATTGTGCAATTTTTTGCGCCTATTTTCACCAAAGAGCTGATATATTTGAACAAGCTGATGGTTTCAATAGTTGTGCCTGATTTTGAGATGACCACAAAATGGGCATCATCAATGTCAATTTTGCTGAGACAATGCTTGATTTCAAGCGGGTCAACCGTTTCTAAAAAAACCAACTGTTTTTGATATTTGTTTGATGGCAATAGGAAATTATAAACTGCCCGCGCTCCCAAACTTGAGCCGCCAATGCCAATCACAACAATACTTTGCTGCGTTATTGTTTCGGCATAATCTTTGATTTCGACAGTGTTTTGATAAGGCAACTCATAATAGCCGACCTTGCCACGCTCGTCTTTTAGGCGCGTAAAAATATACTCATTGTCGTGAATTTGATAGAAGTTTTTATTGTATTTCATCCAGTTATTATAACGCAATCACGCTATAATTTAACATCTATGAGCGACAAAATATCAAATGATAAAGCGGCAATAAATTTTATTCGTCATCAGATTAACGATGATTTATCTGCCAATTTGCACAAATCTATCCAAACGCGCTTTCCGCCTGAGCCAAACGGCTATTTGCATATTGGCCATGCCAAATCCATTTGCCTGAATTTTGGCTTGGCAGAGGACTATAACGGCAAGTGCAATTTGCGTTTTGACGACACCAACCCAGCCAAAGAGGATTTGGCTTTTGTCGAATCTATCAAAAATGATCTCCATTGGCTGGGCTTTGATTGGGACGGCAAAATTCATTATAGCTCGGATTATTTTTCCAAATTTTATGAATGCGCAATTAAACTTATCAACAAAGATTTGGCATATGTGTGTTTTTTGACGGCAGAGGAAACGCGAGAATACCGCGGCACGCTAAAACAAGTGGGCAAAAACAGCCCTTATCGCAACACCTCAAAGCAAGAGAATTTGCAACTATTAGAGCAAATGAAAGCCGGCAAATTTTCCGAGGGCGAGTGCGTGCTACGCGCCAAAATCGATATGGCATCAAAGTTTATGTGCCTGCGCGACCCAACCATGTATCGCATTCGTTTTGACAAACATCATCAAACTGGCAACGAGTGGCGCATTTATCCTTTGTATGATTTTGCCCATTGCATTTCCGATGCGATTGAGGGCGTTACCCACTCGCTTTGCACTTTGGAATTCCAAGACAATCGGCGTTTGTATGATTGGATTTTAGAAAATTTAGACGAATTCAACCGCCCAGACCGCCCACATCAATACGAATTTTCGCGCCTCAATCTTGAATATACGCTGATGAGCAAACGCAAATTGCAACAATTAGTGCAAGATAATCTGGTATCTGGCTGGGACGACCCACGGCTACCAACGATTTCTGGCCTGCGCCGCCGTGGTTATACTGCCGATAGTATTCGTGATTTTGTTGATAGAATTGGCATCTCAAAAGTAGATAGTATGACCGATATGGCAATTTTAGAATCCAGCATTCGTGATGATTTAAATTCCATTGCACCGCGCACTATGGGGGTTATTGACCCAATCAAAGTGATTATTGAAAACTATCCAGAACAGCAAATCGAAACTCTGCAAGCGCCCATTCATCCGCAAAATGAGGCACTGGGAAAACGGCAAATTTATTTTTCCAAAGAGCTTTATATTGATAGGGCAGACTTTGCCCAAAAAGCACCAAACAACAAATTCAAGCGCTTGGCAATTGACAAAGAAGTGCGACTGCGTAACGCTTATATTATCAAAGCCACCTCGTTTGACACCGATTTTGACGGCAATATAACCACAGTTTATGCCGACTATGATGCGCAAACTTTGGGCAAAAATCCAGCCGATGGCCGCAAAGTCAAAGGCGTAATTCATTTTGTTGAAGCCAGCAAAGCCCTAACAGCAGAATTTCGCTTATACGATAGATTATTCAGCCTCGAAAATCCGGGCAAAAATGCACATTTTGAGCAGCTAATAAATCCAAAATCTTTGGTAACAGCGTTTGGCGTGGTTGAACCAAATATGCAAAATGCCAAAGCCCAACAGGCTTATCAATTTGAGCGCGAGGGTTATTTTTGCCGCGACAATCAGGATGAAAATGGCAGCTTAGTTTTCAACAAGACAGTTGGGCTGAGAGACACTTGGGCAGAGCGCGATTGATAAATATTTGTTGTCGAGATTTGTCCCAATTTTTAAATTTAATAGTCTTTTTTCCAGTAGGAAAAGTTACGCTCATTTTCTCAAAATCAATATAGTAAGCATCTAAATTCGGCTCAACCAGCGTTGCTTTTGGCTCGTTATGTTGTGTGGGCATATATTTGCTGACAATTCGCAAACGCTGCGGATTTATTTTGCCGAGCAAGGATTTACCGTTGATGTTTTTATGCGCATTCATACCGATAATATGCAAAATACTCGGCACAATATCCGCCTGTGATACTGGCGCATTTTGGTTACGAAGCAGGCGCAAAATTGCCGATTTTGGCGCAGAAACTAACAGTGGATTGTGGATGGTATTTATATTCGCATTTTGGTTAAACTTACCCGAGCTGCCTCCCAGACCCTGACCGTGGTCGGTAGAATAAAATAACCAAGAATCGGCATATTGACTACGCATTTTTTTAATCAATGTTGCCAAATAATCATCAGTTTTGACCACGGTATTATCAAAAGCGTTGATAGAATTTACCCCATCTTCGGGCAAGAATTTTTTATGCTCTTTGCCAGAATGTTCAGCATACGGATAGTGCGATCCGTCCATTTGCAAAACCAAGAAAAACGGCTTTTTTTGCTGACTAATTTTGTCAATATACGGCAGCACAATTTCCCTTAAAACTCGCATATCATCAGCTCCTTTATGCACCGAAGCATTTTTATTCATACTCACTCCATGCCAAAAATAATCCACATCTGCGTCCACAAATAAATCTTTAATATGCCCCCAACGAGTGTCCTGTGCGCTGATAAATGCGGTGGAATATCCGCGCGCTTTGGCATAATTTAGCACCGATGGAGTTTGATATATTTTGCCGCTCGGGTCAATGCCCTCAATACCTGTGAGCATATATGGCACGCTTAGCCTTGTGTGTGTGCCGATACTCAGCGCATTATTATATTTGAGCAATTGCCCATTACGCTCCAACTGCTGTAATTTTGGCGTGGTGTCTCGCTCGTAGCCATAAATTCCCAAATGCGACAAAACCAGCGATTCACCAACAACATAAACAATATTTGGCAGCCCAGCAGTTGGCAATTGGCTGGCGACAAGACGCGGTTTGTCACGCTTAAATTCTAAAACCTGCGTGCGCGACATTTGCAAAAGCGTGGAATAATATGCCAAAGTTGAGTTTTGAAAATCGCTCACCCCATACCAGCTAAAAGTTGTGAGCAAATAAAGCATCACAAAAGCGACAACATTCAGCCCATAACGCCATTTTACCAGCTTAGTTTTTACTGTTTGTAGCAGGCTAAACAGGGCATAAATCGCCAGCAAAATAATGAGTGATTTGACAAAATTGAAATTCTCTATCCATAAATTCAGCACTAATAGAGGGTCATCGGAAAAATCATTAAAACCAGCAATAGTTGCAAAACTGCGATATGCCTCAAAATGCGCCATTTGCACCAACATCGGCACAACGATAATCGCAAAAATCAGGATTTTATAGGCTTTACCGCGGCTGACAATCGGCCTTAAAATAAACAAAATCGACAGCATTGCTAATGAAGTTAGAGCAAAATTAACAGCTACTCGCTTGATTGTTAAATGCTCCAAAACCCAAGCAAAATCACGCACCACAAAAAGCTCCAACGCAATAATTCCTATCCAAATTATGAGTATTTTTTGCACTATTTTCATTTGATATTATCCAGCCAACTTGCGACTGTGTCCATTTCGTTATACTTGGTCAGGTCAATTTGCAAAGGGGTAACTGAGACATAATTATTGGCAATTGCATAAAAATCTGTGCCGATGCCGTTGTCGGCTTCTTTGCCGTTTTCGCCAATCCAAAACTTGGTGCTATCGTCTTTATCTGGCGTGCTTTTTTCCGATTTATGCCGTTTGCCCAGACGCGTGGTTTGCAAGCCGCGAATTTGTTCAATCGGCACATCTGGCACATTGACATTCAAAATCGTGTCGTGCGAAAGGTTGGCTTGCTGGATTTGTGCTACTAACTTTTGGGCAATGATGCCGGCGCTGTCAAAGTGCTTGCCCTGCCAGCTTGCCAGAGAAATTGCCAGCGATGGCAAGCCCAAAAAACGCCCTTCAATTGCACCTGCAACCGTGCCAGAATAAATCACATCATCACCAAGATTAGCGCCAAAATTGATGCCAGTTACCAGCAAATCAAACGATTCTTGCAACATTCCACTAAGCGCCAAATGCACGCAATCGCTCGGAGTTGCATCAATGCTGTAAATATTTTTTTTAACTTTAATCGGCTGTAACGCCCTATTAAGCGTCAAAGAGCTACTGGAAGCGGACTTATTTTCATTCGGCGCTACCACCACAACTTGATGCTCGATGGATAAATATTGCACCAAAATTTTGATGCCCTGAGCAGCAAAACCATCGTCATTACTAACTAATATTTTCATCTTTGATAAGTTTAATTAAATGTGATTTTTACGCATTTTACTGCTCTGATTTTATCTAAATATCCAGCAAATAAATGCACCGCGTAACATTATATTCAATATTGAAATGCGGCAATAACTTGGTTTTGCTGGGTTTCTAATTGTTGCATATTCATATTCTTTCTCCGAATAAAAATTACGATTGTATTGCAATAGTAATTTTATTTTTAGCAACTCCCACTTTGACAGTGCCTCCATCAGCCAATTTACCAAATAATAGCTCGTCTGCCAAAGGTTTGCGGATTTCTTTTTCTATTAAACGCGCCATCGGACGAGCGCCCATTTTGACATCATAACCATTTTTGGCAAACCATTTTCTCGCTGTCTCAGTAACAATCAAGGAGACATTTTTGCCTTCCAAAACCGCTTCTAACTCAAACAAAAATTTATTAACAACAAAAACAATGGTTTCCTCATTTAGTGTATTAAAATAAATCACTTCAGAGAGGCGATTTCTAAATTCTGGGGTGAAGGTTTTTTTCAACTCACCCTCATAATCCAGCGAATGGTCTTGCTCGTTAAAGCCAATTGAAGCACGCCCAACATTTTGTGCGCCGACATTTGAAGTCATCACCAAAATCACATTTCTAAAATCAACCTCACGACCATTAGCATCGGTGAGTTTGCCATTATCCATCACTTGCAATAATAAATTAAAAATATCTTGATGGGCTTTTTCCACCTCGTCAAGCAGCAAAACCGCATACGGGCTGGCATTCACCGCCTCGGTCAAAAGTCCGCCTTCATCATATCCCACATAGCCCGGAGGCGAACCAATCAGCTTGGAAATTGAGTGGCGCTCCATATATTCACTCATATCAAAACGCAATAATTTGACTCCCATAATGCGGGCAAGTTGCTTGCAGATTTCGGTTTTACCAACGCCAGTTGGCCCGGCAAACAAAAAGCAGCCCATAGGTTTGTCTTCGTGCGCCAAACCAGAACGAGAAAGTTTAATCGCTGTGGACAGACTTTCAACCGCATTATCTTGCCCAAATACGCCGAGATTGAGGTCTGCTGCCAAATTCTTTAATAGCGATTTGTCATTATTTGTTACTTGCCGTGATGGAATATGCGCTAATTTGGCAACAATATTCTCAATATCACTCACGCCGATATTGGTTTTTTTCTTAGATTTTGGCATAATTTGCTGCAATGCACCGACTTCGTCAATCACATCAATTGCCTTGTCTGGCAAGCGCCTATCGCTGATATAACGGTGCGAAAGCTCAGCGGCAGATGTTAAGGCTGCTTTGGAATATTTAACTTTGTGATGAACCTGATAATACTTTTTCAAGCCGTGCAAAATCTTGATAGTGTCGTCAACTGATGGCTCATCAATATCAATTTTTTGAAAGCGGCGTGCTAACGCATGGTCTTTTTCAAACACTTTTCGGTATTCTTCATAAGTGGTAGAACCCATACATTTGAGCGAGCCGTCAGCCAGCGCTGGTTTGAGCAAATTTGATGCGTCAAGCGAGCTGCCAGAAACGCTTCCAGCGCCGATTAGCGTATGAATTTCATCAATAAATAAAATGGAATCTGGGGTTTTTTCCAAGTCGCTAAGAACATCTTTTAAGCGTTTTTCAAAATCGCCTCGGTATTTTGTGCCAGCAATAAGCACGCCGACATCAAGCGCAAAAATGCTGGCATTTTTAAGCACTTCTGGCACTTTACCATCAACGATTTTTTTGGCAATTCCTTGGGCAATTGCAGTTTTGCCAACGCCTGCTTGGCCGACAAATAATGGGTTGTTTTTGCGCCGCCGAGACAACACTTGCACGGTGCGCAAAACTTCTTCTTCTCTGCCAAGTAGTGGGTCAATTTTGCCAGATTTTGCCAGCTCACAAAGGTCGGTTGTGTAGGTTTGCAAGGCGTTTTTCTTGACTTTTTTTGGCTCAGCAGCAACTCTGCCAGATTTTTCTTCTTCAATATATTTTGCACCTTGTGTTGCAATTACCTCCATTACTTCAAGGCGTGAAATGTCGTTTTGTTTTAATAAATAAACTGCAAATGACTCTTTTTCGGAAAAAATACTCACCAAAATATTCATCGCATAAACAGTGTTTTTTTGTGCTGATTGTGCTTGATAAACGCTGCGTTGTAACACCCGCTGAAAACCGACTGTTGGCACTATTTCAACTTCTGATTGTTGTGAAATAAGCGGCGTGTGTGCCTCAATATATACCTCTAATTCTGTGCGCAAATCGTCAATGTTGGTGTTTTTATTATGCAAAAAACTAATCACTTCATCAATATTAAATAAGGCGATTAGCAGATGCTCAACGGTTACAAATTCCAAGCGTTTGCTGCGCGCCTTGGTCATAATATAGTTGATTTCTTGTTGTAGGTTGATTTCAATCATATTGCTATTATAGTATCAATGTATGCAAAAATGCTTTAAAACTGAATTGATTTTAATTGGTAGCTGAATTTTTTATTGCGAATTAGCACTGGCAAAAAATATTTATTTTTGTCAAAATGAACTTCGGTGTTGCCGTCAGAACTGATGATGCTGATTAGATTTTTGTGCTGATTTGCTATTTGCTGATAATGTTTATTTTCCACGGTTTTACCGTTGTTTAGCAATAAATCAAAACTTTTCTGGTGTGGGTTTTTGCTTAAAATATGGGCGGCTGCCAAGGTCTGATTTAGTGGGTCAACTTGCGGCGGCGTTAAATAAATATCAATGTCTTTTTTGACTCTATTGCCATCTCGCTCAAAATTCTGAAAATGCTGTGATTGTAGCGCTGATTTATTGATAGTAAAAGTGGATTTTGAACGAATTTGATAATCTTTAATCAGGGCAATTAAATCTGCGGTTTGTGCATCTAATGTGTAGGTATAAACGCCTTTTATCTCAGTTAATGCAATTCGCGCTTCGGCAATTTCAAGGCCGACTGTGGACAAAGTATAAATGGCAGTATGAGGTTTCAGTGCCAGCGCCGAAGTGGCAAACAACAATAATATTAAAAATTTCATTAT
>VSKZ01000021.1 GCA_008364125.1 Candidatus Thioglobus sp.
TATAAAAAAACCCACAAAGCGTGAGTTTCTTGGAAGAAATCCTGCTTTAGCTTATTTTAGTTGCTCTGGGCAACAACGCTAGCAATCGGGCAAATCAGCGTTTAATTAAAAAAATTATATCAGAAAATTCTACTCTAAGTTAATTTTTAAAGCAGCGGCGCTGATAAAAGGCGTAAGCATCAGGCTCATAACCAAAATTGCCGCCAAAAAATATAGTTGAGAATCAACTTGTATTCCAGCACTTGCCTGCGAAACCGCACTTGATGCAAAAATTAAAATAGGGATATATAAAGGTAGAATCAACAGCGATAGCAAAATCCCAGAATTTTTGATACTAACCACCAGCGATGCACCAACAGCGCCGATTAAACTTAGGCTCGGAGTGGCAAGTAGCAAGGTCAGCATCAGCATTTTGATGCTGGCGTTATCAAGAAAAAGTAGCATTCCCAGTAGCGGCGAAATAAGAATAATAGGCACTCCAGTCAACAGCCAATGGGCGCTAATTTTTGCCATAATCAGCAAGGATAGCGAGTGGTGAGAAGTGGACATTTGCTCCAACACTCCATTGTCAAAATCGTTGTGGAATAGGGTGTTTAGCGACAAAAGTACTGCCAGCATACTTGCCACCCAGATAATGCCAGCGGCGATTTGCATCAGCACTTTGGCTTCTGGGCTGATTGCCAGCGGAAATAGGGAAATGGAAATCACAAAAAACAGCAAAGGGTTCATTATGCTCGATAAATTACGCATAGCAATGCGAATATCACGCGTTAATGTTTGTAGATAAAGTCTCATAATGCTAAGGTTTTTTGCCCTGCTAATTTGCAATCTTGATGCGTGGTCAGTAGGCAGATTCCGCCATTATCACAGTGTTTTTTGATTTGCGCCTCAACCATTGTTACGCCTTGTGGGTCAAGAGCTGTAAACGGTTCGTCCAGCAGCCAAATTGTTGCCTTGGAAAGAATAAGACCTGCTAAGGCGGTGCGGCGTTTTTGTCCGGCTGAGAGTTTGGCGCAAACTTCATTTTCATAGCCAGACATTCCCATTTTTTCAAGAGCATCAGGCAAAGAATATTGCTGATTTGATTGGTTTAAAGCAGTTAAAAACTCTAAATTTTCAATGCAAGTAAGTTCAAGACTTAAATTTAGCAGGTGACCTAAATAAAAAATTTCGCGCTGATAATCTGCTGATTTAACTGCGTGATCGTCAAAAAAAATGTCGCCTTGTTCTTGGGCGACTATCCCTGCCAGTATTTTTAAAAATGAGGTTTTGCCGCTGCCATTTGTGCCGTTGATGCGCAGAATATCACCAGAATTTAGCTTTAAAGACACGCCACTAAACAATAAATTGTAACCTCTTTGGCAACTTAAATTATTTATTTTAAGTAATGACACGGCTTAATTTAGCGTTATTTTGCTGCTTTTTCTTTGACAATGGCAGCATCTTTTAGCGCTTTTTGTTTAGCAAGTTTTTCTGCTTTTTGCTTGGCTATTTTTGCTATCCGTGCCTTTTTCTTAGCTATTTTTGCTAAACGGACTTTTTTTACTTTTTCTTCGGCAAGACGCTTTTTTTCTGCTTTTTTATGAGCGATTATAGCTACCAATTTTTTTTCATCTTTGGCGCTCATTTTCGCCAAAGTGCTTAAACCGTCAGTGTTTATATCACTTAATTTATCGTCTTTAAAAGTTAATATTAAGCGATAGTGAATGGCTTTTTTTGAGTTAGAATGTGAATAATTTACATAATCCCATTGATTGTCATGGAACGGGTCAACGATGCTCGGCGGGCCGATAATGTCGTAGGCATCTTGTTTTGACATACCGATTTTCAGCTGATTGATAGTTAAACGATGCAATTCTGCTCCTTGATAAATATCGGCTTTGTAAGCTTCAAAAGGTAGAATGTCTGTTACTGAAAAATCAGATGTATAATCTGAAATTGAACAGGCATTTAAGAATGAATATAAAAATATAATTGATGTAAGTTTTTTCATTTTGCTTGTTAAAATAATTAAAGTTAATTTAAGTGATTTTACATTAAGGAAATAATAATGGACGCACAAGATTTAAAAAGTGTAGGGCTCAAAGTTACCCTACCGAGGTTGAAAATATTGCAAATTTTAGAAACCAGTGATAATCATCATATGAGCGCGGAAGATATTTACAGGGCGCTAATTATGCAAGGCGAAGAAGTTGGGATGGCAACTGTTTATCGCGTATTGACGCAATTTGAAGAGGCTGGAATGGTCAACAAACTCAATTTTGACAACGGGCAAAGTGTGTTTGAATTGTCAAATGTTGAGCATCACGACCATTTGGTTTGTGTGAAATGCGGCAAGATTGACGAGTTTTCAGACGAAGTTATCGAACAACATCAACACGATGTGGCAAAAGCTTATGGCTATCAACTCACCGACCATTGCCTTTATTTATACGGTCTTTGCCGAGATTGCCAATAAAATAATCAATGGAAGATTTTATTATTAGAGCGTTTTTAGCGGCGCTCGGAATCTCAATTATAACCGGCTCGTTGGGCTGTTTTGTGATTTGGAAACGCATGAGTTACTTCTCAGAATCCATCTCTCATTCCGCCTTGCTCGGCGTGTCTTTGGGCTTGGCAAGTGGCTTGGGAATGCACATCGGCTTGATTGTAGTCGGCGTAATATTTGCCATTCTTATCACCATTTTGCAGCAAAAACAATTTTTATCAAACGATGCCATCCTCGGTATTTTTTCGCACATTTCCCTCTCGCTCGGAGTGGTGATTTTGGCGTTGATTGACGGCTCAAACACTGATTATTTTTCCTTATTATTCGGCGATATTTTGTCTATCAATCTCAAAGATATTGTCTGGGTTTATGCCATTCTTATTATAGTCGGAACGCTGCTTATCATCTTTTGGCAACGCCTTTTACTGTTGACTTTAAACCAAGATTTGGGCGTAGCAAATGGGCTAAACAAGCTATTTTATCAGCTATTATTTATGCTGATGATTGCCATAACCGTCTCAGTTTCCGTGCAAATTGTCGGCGTTTTACTCATCACCTCGTTGCTCATAATTCCCCCAGCAATCGCCAGATTTTTCTCCCGCAGCCCCGCACAAATGCTACTGCTATCAATCATCACCTCAATCAGCGCCACAATCATCGGTCTATCCGCCTCAATGCACTACGACATTGCCACCGGCCCAGCCATAGTAATATCCCTCGGCGCACTATTCGCCATAACCCAAGCCCTGCCAAGCAGAAATTTGTAGTCAAATGAGACGATTAAAACGCCAATCACAGCGAAAAATATTAAGTAAAATTTTTCTCTTTTGCAAAAGATAAAACGCTATGAATATGACTCCAAATTTTGCACCAAAGGATATTGTCGCTACTGTAAAAAGATTGGTAGAGAAGGGGGTAAAGGTGGTGGATGAGGCTAATTGTGGGAAGAATTGGGAGCAGGTGATTGGTAGTTTGGATGCGTTTGAGTTTGAATTTGGGCGGATTATTAGTGTTAATTCGCATTTGAATGCGGTGATTTTTAGTGAAGAATTTAATGCGCAATATGAAAAAACTCTGCCGCTGATTACCAATTTTTATACGCAAATTAGCAGCAATAAAAAGTTATATCAGGCTTATAAAAATCTTTTGAAAACCGATTTAAACCAGCAGCAAAAATACATTTTGAGCGAGGCTATCAAAGGTTTTGAGCTTTCAGGAGTTGGCTTAGAAGGCACGGAGGCAAAGAGATTTAAGGCGATTAAAGAGCGTCTTAGCATTTTGAGTAATCAGTTTTCTAAAAACGCTTTAATGGCAACAAATGAATGGAAAAAAACGCTGAATAAAGCGGATTTAGCAGGGTTTGACGAAGATAATCTTGCCAAAATTAAAACCAAAAATGGCTATGAAATCAATCTGCAAGCGCCGATTTATATGGATGTGATGGCGTTTGCAGATAATCGTGATTTGCGCGAAGAGGTTTATCGGGCTTACATTTCTCGCGCCTCAGAGGTTGGAATTACCAGTAAAAAATTTGATAATAAAGCCACTATGGATGAGATTTTGGCGCTGCGATTAGAGCTGGCAAAAATACTCGGTTTTGCTAATTATGCGCAATATTCTATTGCTAATAAAATGGTGGATTCAGAGGCAGAAGTGCTTGATTTTCTGCAAGATTTGGTGCAGCAGTCAAAGCCACAAGCGCAGCAGGAATTGGCAGAGTTGCAAGCTTTTGCAGCGGTTGAATTGATGCCTTGGGATTTTAGATATTATGCGGAAAAACTCAAAGCACAAAAATTTGGTTTTAAGAAGGCGGATTTGACCCCGTATTTCCCTGAAACTCAGGTTCTAAAAGGGCTATTTGCCACTATTGAAAATCTGTATCAAGTGAATATTAACGCTGTTGATGAGCCGAATTATCACCCTGATGTGCAGGTTTTGGACATCAGCAAATCTGGCGTTTTGGTCGGGCGTATTTATTTGGATGCATATTCCAGAGAAGGCAAGCGGGGCGGAGCTTGGATGGCAGATTATCAGCCATTAATGGGCGCAAATAAACCTGTTGCTTTTGTGGTTTGCAACCTCAATTCTCCAAGCGCTGACAAGCCAGCACTGTTTGAATTTGATGAAATCGTAACTCTATTCCACGAATTTGGCCACGCATTGCACCATTTACTCACCGAGGTTAAATATCCATCAGCTGCTGGAATAGCAGGCGTGCCATGGGATGGGGTGGAGTTGCCGAGCCAATATATGGAGTTTTTTTGTTATGAAAAACAAGTGGTCAAGGCACTTTCTAAACATTGGAAAACCGGCAAATCGTTGCCTGATGATTTGTATGAAAAACTGATTGCTTCCAAGAATTTTCAATCCGCACTCGGGATGCTACGGCAATGTGAATTTTCCTTGTGGGACATCAAAACCCATACGCAAAATACCGATACCTATGCGGTATTAGCGCAAGTTCATCAGACAACGGCGCTGCTTCCGAGCATCAAAGACAACCGTTTTTTAAACACTTTTGGGCATATTTTTAGCGGCGGATATGCTGGCGGATATTTTAGTTATAAATGGGCAGAAGTGCTGGCAGCCGATGCTTATTATTATGTGCAATCTAACGGCGGCATTGGCTCACAGGAATCTGCTGATTTTGCCAGCAATATTTTGGCAACTGGTGGCAGCGCTGATTTTATGCAACAATATCTGAATTTTAGAGGCAAAAAACCCAGCACCAAAGCCTTGCTCAAAGCCAATGGTATTGATATTAAAAAACAGTAATATCAGCACGCAAAAATTGGGCAAAATATTTGCTTTTTAATAATATAAATGCATTCTAAAAATCCTGCGTTTTGATGCTTTTGCCTAACCATTTTTTGAATTTTTGCTGGATCGATAATAAGGTTTTTTCATCATCAGCTTCAAAGCGCAAAACCAAGCAGGGCATAGTATTTGAGGGGCGAACTAAGCCCCATCCGTTGGGATAATCAACGCGCACTCCGTCAATTGTGGTGATTTTAGCGCCGGGAAAATCCACATTTTTGGCAAGTTTGTCCATTGCCTCAAATTGCTCGCCTTGCTGGTCAAAATGAATGTTGATTTCTGGGGTGTTGACACTATTTGGCAAAGCGGCAAAAACTTGGGCGCAGGTTTGCTCGGTTTTTGAGAGAATTTCAAGCAGCCGCGCGCCAGTATAAAGTGCGTCATCAAAGCCATACCAGCGTTCTTTAAAGAAAATATGCCCACTCATTTCACCGCCCAAAGCAGCACCAGTTTGCTTAATTTTTGCCTTAATGAAACTATGTCCGGTGCGCGACATAATCGCCTCTCCACCATGGCTTTTGATGTCTTTTTCCAGCAATGATGAACATTTGACATCAAACACAATTTTAGCGCCAACATTACGCTCTAAGATGCTGCGAGCATACAAAATCATCTGCCTGTCTGCCCAAATCACATTGCCTTTATTGTCAATCAAACCCAGCCGGTCGCCATCACCATCAAAGGCAAAACCCATATCAGCGCCGGTTTCCAGCACGGTTTTTATCAAATCTTGTAGGTTTTCCATTTTTGCAGGATCGGGATGATGATTGGGAAAATTGCCGTCCACCAAGCAAAATAATTTATCCACTTTAACGCCCATTTGCTCAAACAATTTTGGTGCAATCTCCCCAGCTACGCCATTTCCAGCATCAACAACTATATGCAATGGCTTGTGTAATTTGACATCAGAAGTAATGCGCTGAATATAATCATCAGCAATATCGGACTTGTTAGAAGTGCCGTTGCCGCTGGAAAAATCTTGCTTTTGAATGCGTTGATAAAGCTCTTGAATACGCTCGCCAGAAAGCGTTTCGCCAGCAATCATAATCTTAAAACCATTATATTCAGGCGGGTTGTGCGAGCCGGTAATCATCACTCCTGAGCTGGCAGCGGTGGTGTTTGCGGCGTAATATACCAATGGCGTTGGCACCATTCCAATATCAACCACATGGCAACCACTGGCTTGCAATCCGGCTTTGAGTGCGGCTGCCAAATCCACTCCGCTCAAACGCCCATCACGACCGACCACCACGCCTCTTTCACCGCAAGCAATGGATTCTGAGCCGATTGCTAAACCGATGAGCCGGACGGATTCAGGAGTCAATTCTTGCTCAACAATTCCGCGAATATCATAAGCTTTAAAAATAGATTTTGAGATTGACATACTGGTAAAATAATTTAAAAAATAACCGCTTATTTTAATGAAAGAACAGTTTGAAATAATCCAAATTGAAAAGCAAACGCAAACAATGAGATTAAAAGCAAGTAATTCTGCTGGCTGTCATAGTTGCTCGGCGGCTGGTGGCTGTGGCACTGGGATTTTAGCAAAATATTTTGCTCATTATTCATCTTTTGAAAAGCCCTTGCAAAATGGCGTTGTTGTTGGCGATTTTGTTATTTTAGAAATTTTGGCATCAGAATTATTTTATCGTGCATTTCAATTATACATCCTGCCACTATTAGCACTATTTTCCGGCGCTATTTTTGCTGATAGACTATATCCACAGCAAGAAATCGTGCAAATTGCTTTTGCTTTTGTAGCGTTTTTTGCTGCACTTTTACTAACAAAATATTTTGTCAAGTAGGGTTAAATGCTTACAACTTCGGAATAATTGTATAATCAGCGTTTTAATAAAAAAAATTACTTATGGCACAAGACCTTGACCCCTTAGAAACCCAAGAATGGCTGGAAGCTTTTAAATCAGTTGCCCGCATCGAAGGCAGCGATAGGGCAAAATTTTTGCTCAATCAACTAATGGATATGGCGCACAAAGAAGGTATGGTTTTGCCAACAGGGGTGAACACCGCTTACTTAAATTCAATTTCCGAAGACAAGGAAATCGACACTGATATTAACGCCGATATTGAAGAGAAAATATCTGCCATAGTCCGCTGGAACGCAATGGTGATGGTGGTTAAAGCCAATCAATTGCCGTATGATTTAGGCGGACACATTGCCTCATTTGCTTCCAGTGCAACTTTATATGAAGTTGGTTTTAACCATTTTTATCGTGGCCCTGATGCCGAACAAGGCGCTGATTTGATTTTCTTTCAAGGGCATATTTCTCCCGGAATTTATGCTCGTGCTTTTCTGGAAGGGCGCATAACCGAAGCGCAAATGCTGCTATTTCGCCAAGAGGCTGGTAAAGATGGGCTGAGTTCCTACCCGCATCCGTGGCTGATGCCAGATTTTTGGCAATTTCCTACGGTGTCTATGGGTCTGGGGCCGATTATGGCAATTTATCAGGCTCGTTTTATGAAATATCTACACCACCGCGGCATTAAACAAACCGACAAACGCACTGTGTGGGCATATCTTGGCGATGGCGAAACTGACGAACCAGAATCGCTTGGCGCAATTTCTATGGCTGGGCGAGAAAAGTTAGACAATTTAATCTTTGTCATCAACTGCAATTTACAACGCCTTGACGGCCCTGTTCGTGGCAACGGAAAAATTATCCAAGAGCTGGAAGCAATGTTTCACGGTGCTGATTGGAATGTATTAAAAGTAATCTGGGGCAGCGAGTGGGATAAATTGCTTGAAAAAGACGATAGCGGCTTGCTCAGAAAGCGGATGGAAGAAGTGGTTGATGGCGAATATCAAGCTTACAAAGCCAAAGACGGCGCTTATGTGCGCAAACATTTTTTCGGCAAATATCCCCAATTATTAGCAATGGTTGAGCATTTGAGTGATGATGAAATTTACAATCTAAATCGCGGCGGACACGACCCATTCAAAGTTTTTCAAGCCTATCACGCCGCTAAAACTTGTAATGACAAGCCCACTGTTATTCTTGCCAAAACCGTTAAAGGCTACGGTATGGGCGAGGCTGGCGAGGGGCAAAACACCACGCATTCACAGAAAAAACTCGGACTTGAACAAGTGGCAAAATTCGCCAGTCGCTTCAATATTCCGGTTACCGAAGACGATGTTACTCAATTGAACTTCTACAAACCAGCAACTGGCAGTGAAGAAATGAACTATATGCACTCTCGGCGGCAAAAACTCGGCGGCTCGTTGCCAGTGCGCTCTTTTACGCTGGAAGATTTAAAAGTGCCAAAACTTGAAGTCTTTAAAACTCTATTAGAATCCAGCGGTGAGCGCGAAATGTCAACCACTATGGCGCTCAACCGCATTATGACTTTGCTGGTTCGTGATAAGCAACTCGGCAGCAAAATCGTGCCAATTATCCCCGATGAGGCGCGCACATTCGGTATGGAGGGTTTATTTAGGCAACTGGGCATTTATTCCGCCTCTGGGCAGCTGTATCAGCCAGAAGACTCCGATAAAGTTATGTGGTATAAAGAGGACAAAAAGGGTCAAGTATTGCAAGAGGGCATCAACGAAGCCGGCGCAATTTCCGATTGGATTGCAGCCGCAACCTCATACGCAACGCACAATACCACGATGATTCCATTTTATATTTACTATTCCAAATTCGGCTTCCAAAGAGTTGGCGATCTTGCTTGGGCTGCTGGCGATATGCAAGCCAAAGGCTTCTTAATTGGCGGCACAGCAGGGCGCACAACCCTCAATGGTGAAGGCTTACAACACCAAGATGGCGATTCTCACCTCGTTGCCAACACCATTCCAAATTGCATTTCCTACGACCCAACTTATGCTTATGAAATAGCCGTAATTATTCGCAGTGGCTTAAAAAGAATGTATGAAGATCATCATAATATTTTTTACTATATCACCACTATGAATGAACTTTACACCCATCCAGAAATGCCAAAAGGCACGGAAGAGGGCATTATCAAAGGTATTTATCCACTGAAAAAAATCTCCGCTGGAAATAAGCAAGTGCAATTACTCGGCAGTGGCACAATTTTAAGAGAAGTGGAAAAAGCCGCACAAATGCTCAAAGATGATTGGAATATTGGCTCAAATATTTGGTCAGTTACCAGTTTCAACGAGCTAACTCGTGAAGCGCAAGCCATTGACAGAGAAAATAAATTCTCCACAGCCAAGCCAAAAGTCGCTTATATCACCCAATGTTTGAGCGCCGCAAAAGGCCCGGTGATTGCCGCAACCGACTATATGCGCAACTATGCCGAGCAAGTGCGTAAATATATTCCAGCACGCTATGAGGTGCTTGGAACTGATGGTTTTGGACGCTCAGATTCGCGTGAGGCGCTCAGAGATTTTTTTGAAGTTGATGCAAATTATGTTACTGTCACTGCCCTAAAAGCCTTAGTTGACGATGGCGAAATAGATGCATCGACAGTTGCCAAGGCGCTGAAAAAATACGGCATTGATACCAATAAGCCCAATCCAATAACAGTATAGGAGAAAAATTATCACTCAAAATGAATATTTAGAAGAGCTTAGATCCGGTGCGCAAATGAATTTTGAGCAGTTGATTAAGTTAATTGACGACAATTTTAACCATACGCCAGCATCATTTATCAATGGCGAGCTACAAAATAGCGCTGATGAAAATCAAAATAGTGCAAAGTTATTCTGTTTTGCGGCAATGAATAATCTTACTAATCTTGAAGTTTTGCATTGTTTTGGGCAACATTATCAAGCAGTTCTATCCAGCCCAGAAGGCAGCTCCCATCCTAATATTCGCAACTTTATCACCTATGGCTGGGAGGGTTTGAAATTTGACTCACCTGTGTTAGCGAAAAAATAATAACTAACAATACTTGTCGTTTAAAAAGCGCTTTATAGCACCGTTTTTTAAATTGACATAATTTTAGTTTAATTCTATTCAATCACGCTATCAAAATGGTTAAAATCTAACTTCAATTAAAATGCTGGAGAAAATTATGTTTGACAAAACCCAAACTTTAAACAAAGTAGATAGCGATATTGCAGCAGCAATTACCAACGAAGAAAAGCGCCAAGAGACGCACATAGAACTGATTGCCAGCGAAAATTACACTTCAATAGCAGTGATGGAAGCGCAAGGCTCACATCTGACCAATAAATATGCAGAAGGTTATCCAAAAAAGCGCTACTACGGCGGCTGCGAGTATGTTGATGTGGTTGAGCAATTGGCAATTGACAGGGCAAAAAAGCTGTTTAATGCCGATTATGTGAATGTGCAGCCGCATTCTGGTTCACAGGCAAATGCTGCTGTTTATCAAGCACTATTAGTGCCGGGCGACACAATTTTAGGTATGAGTTTGGCGCACGGCGGACACCTTACTCACGGTGCTGCGCCTAGTTTTTCTGGCAAAAATTTCAACGCAATTCAATATGGCTTGGATGAAGCAACTGGCGAAATTGATTATCAAGAAGTGGCAACACTGGCAAAAAAACATCAGCCAAAAATGATTATTGCTGGTTTTTCTGCTTATTCACGAGTGGTTGATTGGCAGCGTTTTAGGGACATTGCTGACGATATTGGCGCATATTTAATGGTTGATATGGCGCATGTTGCTGGATTAGTTGCTGCTGGTGAATATCCATCTCCAGTAGGGATTGCCGATGTTACCACCACTACAACGCACAAAACTTTACGCGGGCCAAGAGGTGGATTGATTTTGGCAAAAGCCAACCCAGAGATTGAAAAAAAACTCAACTCAGCAATCTTTCCGGGTATTCAAGGCGGTCCGCTGATGCATATTATCGCTGCCAAAGCTGTGTGTTTCAAAGAGGCTATGAGTGCGGATTATAAGACTTATCAACAGCAGGTGAAAATCAATGCTAAGGCAATGGCTGAAATCTTTATCAAGCGCGGCTTTGAGGTGATTTCAGGTGGCACAGATGACCACTTATTTTTGGTCAGTTTTATTAAACAAGGGCTGACTGGAAAAGCGGTTGATTTCGCTCTTGGTAGCGCAAATATTACTGTTAATATGAACGCCGTTCCGAACGACCCACAGTCGCCATTTGTTACCAGCGGCATCCGCATTGGCACTCCAGCAGTTACCACTCGCGGTTTTAATGCCACAGAATGCAGTGAATTGGCAGAGATGATGTGTGATATTTGCGATGATTTGGAAAATAAATCGCTGATTGACGAAGTCAAAATCAAGGCCGCTGCTTTATGTTCCAAGCATCCAGTTTATTCATAATCAACAATTATGCGTTGCCCATTTTGCCAATCTGACGAAACCAAAGTTTTAGACACTCGCCTATCCGATGACGGAGCGCAGGTTCGGCGGCGCAGGGAATGCGTTGATTGCCAAGAGCGCTTTACCACTCGTGAAGTGATTGATTTAAACCCTCCAAGACTGATTAAAAAAGACGGCACTCGTGAGGCTTTTGATGAAGAAAAAATGCGCTCTGGAATGCTCAAAGCCTTGGAAAAACGCAATGTTAAAGCCGAAGCGATAGAAACTTCAATGCGCAATATTGTGCATAAATTAATCACTCAATCTGAGAGTGAAGTGGCAGTTGAAAAACTTGGGCAATGGGTGATGGATGAGCTGAAATCGCTTGATGAAATCGCTTATATTCGTTTCGCTTCGGTTTATCGGCAATTTCAAGATGTTGCCGCTTTTCGCCAAGAAATAGACAAACTAATGAGCAAAAATGGCAAAAGTTAAATCTGAATTTATCTGTCAAGAATGCGGCGCATCTTTTCCGCAATGGGGCGGGCAATGCTTGGAATGCAAGGAGTGGAACACTTTGGAACAGGTGGTTTTGTCTTCCAGCTCAAAATCAGCCATCCTGCAAGATTTGCCACCATCAAAAGTGCAAAAATTATCAGCAGTTAAATCTGAGCATAAACCAAGGCTGACAACTGGGCTGACAGAGCTGGACCGCACTCTGGGTGGCGGATTGGTTGATGGTTCGGTGGTGCTAATCGGCGGCGACCCAGGTATTGGCAAATCAACTCTGATTTTGCAAGTTATAGCAGCTATCAACAAAAGCCACACTGCTTTGTATGTCAGCGGAGAGGAGTCCGCCCAGCAAATAAGTGATAGGGCTGTGCGCCTTGGTATCAAAGAAGATGTCTTACTTTTGAGCGAAACTCATCTGGAAAAAATACTGCAACTTGCCAAAGAAGTCAAGCCCAAAGCTATCGTCATCGATTCTATTCAAACTATGGTTACCGATATTTCCGCATCGGCGCCAGGGTCGGTAACTCAGGTACGAGATTGCGCCGCACAGCTAACTCAATATGCCAAGCAAACCAGCACAATTTTGTTTTTAATCGGGCATGTTACCAAGGGCGGAGCATTAGCGGGGCCAAGGATTTTGGAGCATATGGTTGATTGCGTTTTGTATTTTGAAGGCGATGCTGGCGGGCGTTATCGCATTATTCGTGCGGTCAAAAATCGCTTTGGTGCGGTGAATGAAATCAGCGTTTTTGCGATGAGTGAAATTGGGCTGGCGCAAGTGGAAAACCCATCTGCCATCTTTTTGTCCAACCAAAACAAACCGCTGCCCGGCTCGATGGTAACCGTTACTCGTGAAGCCAGTCGTCCGCTGTTGGTTGAATTTCAAGCTTTGGTTGACCAATCTGGTGGCAATCCAAAGCGCGTTTGCGTTGGGCTGGATCAAAATCGCCTTGCCTTGCAACTCGCGATTTTGCACAAACACGGCGGCATTGCTACTTTTGACCAAGATGTGTTTGTAAATGTGGTTGGCGGCATCAAAATAGTTGAAACTGCCTCAGACCTCGTGGTGATGCTGACAATTATGTCCAGCCTTAGAAACAAGACCATTCCCAACGATTGGATTGCTTTTGGTGAAGTTGGGCTGACAGGAGAGGTGCGGCCAGTTTATAACGCTATTGAACGCCTGTCGGAGGCGCAAAAACACGGCTTTAAAACTGCCATAATTCCCAAGGGCAACGAACCAAAAAAACCGATTAAAAACATCAAAATAGTTGCCGTAGGGCATTTGTATCAAGCCTTGCAGTATATGGCTGAAAACGCCGAATAAGACATCGGTTACTAAAATATGGGGCGAGAAACGGGGTTTGAACCCGCGACAACCGGAATCACAATCCGGGGCTCTACCAACTGAGCTATTCCCGCCATAAACTTGTAAAAAACCAACCAATAGCGTCAAAGCTCGGTCAAATTTAATATGCGTATTTTAACCACTTCAAAGCACTTTGTTTGATTATTTGGCTTAAAAATTAAAAACGAAACCGTGCGCCATAGGTTATAATTTTTCGCTATGAATGAGTTGATAATTCTTGGTTGTGGCAGTTCTGATGCGCTGAAAAATTACAATGCCAATGTTGCGGTTATAAATCAACAGGGGACTTTGCTGATTGATTGTGGATACAGTATCAAACACGCTTTGGCCGCGCAAAATATGGGAATTGAAAGCGTTGATGCGATTTTCATCACCCACATTCACGGCGACCACATTTTCGGTTTAGAGCGCATCGCTTTTGAAAATTATTACAAATACCACAAAAAAATAGCACTATATTTGCATCCGAGCCTGTATAAAACTTTATGGGATGAATCGCTGAAAGGCTCGCTCGGGCATACTGACAAAGGCTCTGCGGTGTTGGAGGATTATTTTGATGTGCATTTTGTGGAAGATAAATTTGAGCTATTTGGTAATCACTATCAACTGTTAAAAGTCAAACACATAAAGGGCGTTGCGGCTTTTGGGCTGAATATAAACGAGGATATTTTCTATTCTGGCGACACCACGCCAATATGCGAAATTTTGCAGGATTTGCGTTTTAATGTCGGCTTGCACGATGCCACTTTTAGCGCATCAGAAGTGCATTCCAGCGTTGATAGTTTGCTGGAAAACTACCCAGAACACATCAGAAAAAAACTGTATTTGCACGGCTATCCGGACAATTATTTAGATTACCAAGATTTAGTTGATAAAAACTTCAAAGGGCTGACAAAACAAGGGATGCGGATAAAGTTTGGGCAATAAGGCTGCGGCTTTCAAGGTTTAAACTTTGAAGTCATAGGGTAGCGGCGTTCTTTGCCAAAAGCATTGGCACTGATTTTGGGGCCGGGGGCGCTTTGGTGGCGTTTGTATTCGCTATTTAGCACCATTTTAGCGATGCGTTCAACGGTTTCTTGCTCAAAACCTTGGGCAATAATATGGGCAACTGACTGGCGTTTTTCGACAAATAATTGCAAAATAGCGTCTAATTGCGCATAATCTGGCAGGCTGTCTTGGTCGAGCTGATTTGGCGCTAATTCCGCAGAAGGGGCTCTGTCAATCACTCTGCCGGGAATCACATAGCTTTTGCCGTTGCGGTGTTTGGCAAGGCGATAAACCATAGTTTTGCTAATGTCTTTAAGCGGCGCAAAACCGCCAGCCATATCGCCATATAGCGTTGCATAGCCGACTGCCATTTCGGATTTATTGCTGGTAGTGAGAACGATTTTGCCAGATTTATTGGAGATTGCCATCAGCAGCGTGCCGCGAATTCGTGCTTGCAAATTTTCCTCGGTGGTGTCAGCAGCCATCCCAGCAAATAAAGGCTCAAGCTGCATATTGAAGCCGCTAACCAGCGGGTGAATATTGATTTCCTGATAGTCAACTCCCATACTTGTCGCTTGCGCTTTGGCGTCTTCCAAGCTCATATTTGAGGTATATTGATAAGGCATCATCAGCGCTTGGACATTTTTAGCGCCGAGCGCATCAACGGCAATTGCCAGCGTTAAAGCCGAGTCAATGCCGCCAGACAGCCCAATCACAGCGCCATTAAACACGCCATTTTTTTCAACATAATCTTTAGTTGCCAACACTAAAGCGGAGTAAATTGCCTCTTCTTCAACAATGTGGAAGTTGTCAAAATCAGCATCCAGAGGTGAGGTAATTTGTTGAAAAAAGGGCAGTTGCTGAGTTATCTCGCCGTTTTTGTCCATTGCAAACGAGCCGCCGTCAAACACCAGTTCATCCTGCCCTCCAACTGAATTTACATAAATAAAATCAATTTTATGCTCCAAAACCCTTTGTTTAACAAGCTCTTGGCGCTGCTGATGTTTATCCAATTGGAAGGGCGAGGCGTTGATACTGATTATTGTTTGTGCGCCAAAATCCACAGTTGTGGCAACCGCATCCGCATTCCAAGCATCTTCGCAAATCAGCAGCCCAAAGCGTCTTCCAGCGCATTCAAACACAAATGGTTTATTGCCAGCAACAAAATAGCGTTTTTCGTCAAACACCCCATAATTAGGCAAATGCTGCTTGTGATATGTGCGTATTTTTCCTTGGCTGATTAAATAGGCGCTATTGTGTAAACCTTTCTCAGTAAGGGTTACAGCACCAAATACCACGCTTATTTGGCTGGGTAATTGAGCAACCATAGATTCGATGGTTTTTTCAACGGTGGCAATAAAACCCTCTCTTAATAGCAAGTCTTCTGGCGGATAGCCGATTAAAGACAGCTCTGGGAAAATCAATAAATCCACGCCCGAATTGTAGGCTTCGCAGGATAAATCCACGATTTGTTTGGCGTTAGCGCTCAAATCTCCAACAGTAGGGTTAGTTTGGGCAATATTTATTTTTAAAGGCTTTGTCGTGTTTGCGAGGTTTTCCAGCTGTTGTTGCCAAAATTTCGCCTTGGTTTTATTGTTACTCAATTTTGCGTGTTCAAGTTTGGTATTTGCCACCACTTCGGCAGGGCTTATGCCCAAAATTGTTGCAAACAGCCAAGCGTGGGTTTCAGACAGGGCGGATTTTCCCGATTTATATTTGCTTAAATTGGATTGATTGATGTCGTATTCTTGGGATATTTTATAATCTGAAAACCCAGTCTTTTTGCGGACTTGGGACAGATATTCCCTTGTTTTTGTAGGCATAATTAACTATGTATTTTTTACCTATTATAATGCGTTTTTATCGCCCCTTAAAACTGAATTATTAGTTAAAAAATACTAAGGGTGGTAAAAAAACCATATTATCCTTGTAAGTATTTGATTTTTAATAAAAATAATCTATATATTTTATTAAAATAATTATTTTTATAGTTGCAAAAATC
>VSKZ01000022.1 GCA_008364125.1 Candidatus Thioglobus sp.
CGAGCTGATGGCAACAACTTCCACTTGCGGATGTCCGTGTAAAATCCGCAAAAGTTCAATGCCTGTATAGCCTGTTCCGCCGATAATTCCTGCTTTAATCATTAACATGCCCCCAACAACATTTTTTCTAAATAATGAATATTCATCCCGCCTTTGCGAAAAGTTTTATCCCCCATAATCCGCTCCTGTAAAGGAATATTAGTTTTAATTCCGTCAATTACCATTTCATCCAGAGCGTTTTGCATTTTGATAATCGCGCCCAAACGGGTGTCGGCAAAAGTAATGAGTTTGCCAATCATCGAATCGTAATGCGGAGGCACGCTATAACCGTTGTAAATATGGCTATCAACCCGCACTCCCATCCCGCCAGCAGTATGAAATTGGGTGATTTTTCCGGGTGATGGCATAAAATTATTCGGGTCTTCGGCGTTGATGCGACATTCCAGCGCAAAGCCTTTAATTTGCACATCATTTTGAGTAAATGACAGCTTCTGCCCATCGGCAATCATAATTTGCTCACGCACAATATCAACGCCAGTAATCATTTCCGTAATCGGATGTTCAACCTGCACGCGGGTATTCATCTCGATAAAATAAAATTCATCGTTTTCAAATAAAAACTCAAAAGTGCCAGCACCTCGGTAGTTGATAGTTTTGCATGCTTCGGCGCAAATGTTGCCAATCTTGGCGCGCAACTTGGGCGTAATTCCCGGTGCTGGCGCTTCTTCCACCACTTTTTGATGACGGCGTTGCATCGAACAATCACGCTCGCCAAGATGCACGGCGTTTCCGTATTCGTCTGCCAAAATCTGAATTTCAATATGCCTTGGGGTGGTCAAAAACTTTTCCATATACACTTGCGCATTGCCAAAAAAATTCAGCCCTTCACTTTTAGCAAGCTCAATTGCGCCGAGCAAATCGGCAGAGTTTTCCACCACTTGCATACCCCGACCACCACCACCACCAGAGGCTTTGATGATAATTGGTAAGCCGATTTTGTTTGCCATCGCAATATTTTCTTGGTCGTTGTCGCCCAGTGCGCCATCAGAGCCCGGCACACAAGGAACATCAGAGTTTTGCATTGCTTTAATTGCCTCAACTTTGTCGCCCATCATCCGAATATTTTCTGCTCTCGGGCCAATAAAAATAAAGCCACTTTCCTCAACACGCTGGGCAAAATCGGCACTCTCAGACAAAAAACCATAGCCCGGATGAATCGCATCAGTATGCGTTATTTCGGCAACAGCAATCAATGCGGGGATGTTTAAATAGCTGTCAGTTGAGGCTGGCGGGCCGATGCAAACTGCCTCATCTGCCAAGCGCACATGCTTCAAATCCTTGTCTGCCGTTGAATATACGGCAACAGTTTTAATGCCAAGCTCCTTGCAAGCACGCAAAATACGCAGCGCAATTTCGCCACGATTAGCGATTAAAACTTTGTTGATTTTATTCATTTTATAGCAACTAATGTTTGCCCAAATTCAACTGCATCACCATCACTGCATAGGATTTCTGTTACCGTGCCAGATTGGTCTGCTTCTATTTGGTTCATAATTTTCATCGCCTCAACGATGCAAACGGTGTCGCCTTGATTGACATGCTGTCCGACTTTGACAAAGGCCTCGGAAGTCGGCGAGGCAGCGCCGTAAAATGTGCCAACCATTGGCGAGGTAAGCGGATGTCCATCAATTGTTGCCGTTTCGCTGACTGCTGGCGGCGTAACTGGTGGCGCTACTGTTGGCACTACTATTGGTGGTGCTACTGGCGCATCGCCATAACGAGCAATGCGCACCGACTCTTTGCCCTCGTGGATTTCAATTTCTGCCATGCCGGATTCTTCTAATAATTCCATCAATTTTTTTACTTTACGAATATCCATTTTATGCCTCTATATAGTTAAAATTAAATGCAATTTTACCACCAATTTCGCCGATTTTTATCGTATTTACCCGCATTTTAACCACTTATAGGCGCTACTTTTTTGCGCCGTAAGTTGGATAAAATAGCCGTAAATATTTATTGGTTTTCTCAATATCCATCTGCCCTGGGGCAGTAATTTCGTTGATGTGTGCAAAAGTGAAAAGAGAGCCGTAAGCCGCAAATGAAATCCGCGTTAGCATCCCAAAATCGCCCATTCCAATCACCACCATATTTTTGTGTGAATTTTGCAAAAGTAGAGCTGTCAAAATCGCAATATCAGCATTAGAATACACCTGAACGGCGACTTTGATAATATCGATTTTTGCAGGTAACAATTTTTCAACTGCTGCAAATTCATCCTCAATAGTTTTTAAAGATGGGGTTTTATCGAAGTTGTGATATGAAATTAATAGTTGGGTTTTTGAGCTAGAAATCTCATCAGCAAGCTGACAAAATTGCGCAGATGTGGTGGATTTTGGATGAATTGAGGAGGATTCAATATCAACAATATCTGCATATTGATAACATTTTGCCAGCAGTTCAGCTCTTGCCAAATCGCTGCCATTCCAGCCGCCGACTTCTTTTTTGGAGCGACAAGTTAATATTGTTGACACTCCAACAGCGCTGAATTTTTGCAATATCTGGATAATTTTATCAGCGCTGACTTGGGTAAATAAATCCACTCTGATTTCTGCAATGTCTAAGCCTTGTTTTTTCAGCGCCTTGATTTTATCAGAGCTACAATCGGCAGCAAAAGCGGCGGCAATGGCTGGAATTTTTTTGTTTAAAATGCGCTCGCGTAAATTTGTCACTGCTTAGAATTGTTCAAATGTTGTAAAAATCCCTGCGCATCAATTTCTCCAATAATGCGTTGAGAGCGGTTTTCAATGCTATTTTTAAACAGTAAAATTCCCGGCGGACCAATAATACCAAAATGCTTCATTAACGCCTTATCGTCCTCATCATTGGCAGTAACATCGGCTTGCAGGGCAACAACATTTTGCATTTGCAAAACGACTTTTGGATTGGAAAATACATAGCGTTCAAGCTCCTTGCAGGACACACACCAGTCGGCGTAAAAATCCAATATGACCACTTGATTGCTTTGCGCTTCGGCAAGTTTGCGCTCTAAATCGGCGACAGATTTGATTTTTTCAAAGGCAATATGCACTTTTTCTGCTGATGAGCCAACGCCATAACCCGATAACGGTGCGAGCATATCGCCACCACCACGGGCAACCAAGCCCCATAATAATATGCCATAAATTAATAGTAACAGTCCGATGCCTTTGAATATTCGATGCCAAACGCTTGCCACTTTGCCGAAGCTGATAGCGCCCATTGCAATTGGCGATAGGGTGAATAATAGCGCCCATAATATCAGCGATGCCAATGGCGGAATAATGCGTTCTAATAAATAAATTGCCACTGCCAGCATAATTACGCCAAATACGGCTTTGATATTTTCCATCCAGCCGCCAGCTTTTGGCAGTTTGCTTACGCCAGTGCCGATTAAAAGCAGCGGCATTCCCATGCCCAAACTCATCACAAATAGCGACAATCCGCCCAGTAAAGCATCGCCAGTTTGCCCAATATAAATCAGTGCACCAGCCAGTGGCGGCGCAACGCACGGGCCGACAATTAGAGCCGATAAAACCCCCATAATCGCCACGCCAAGCAGGTTTCCAGACTCTTGTTTATTGCTGATATTGGCAATTTTATTTTGCAAAGCGGAGGGTAATTGGATGTCGTAAAAACCAAACATTGAAAAAGCCAGCGCCACAAAAACCGCACTAAATAGCGCCAAAATTGCTGGGGTTTGCAATAATATTTGCAGATTTTCACCAAAATATCCAGCCAGCACGCCTGCCAGAGCGTAGGTCAGGCTTACCGAAAATACAAAAACTGCCGACATAGCCAGCGCTTTTTTGGTGCTTACTGCACCTTTTTGTCCGACAATAATGCCAGACAAAATTGGAATCATCGGAAACACGCAAGGGGTCAGCGACAGTAGCAATCCGAAGCCGAAAAAACTTGCCAAAATCAGCCAAATATTATCTTTTTTAAGCAATACGCTGATTTTATCAGCCTCGTTGAGCGTTTGTTTGCTGGCATTTTTTGCTGTCTCTGGCTGAGTTTTAGTGGTTTTTACTGGCACACTTTTAATAGTTTTTGGCAATACAATATCAAGGTTTTTTTCCTGCGGTGGATAACAAATCCCGCCGAGCCAACAACCTTGAAACTTAGTGCGCAAGCTAACTTTTGCACTTTTGATGTTTTTCAACACAATATCAACGCTGACCTCGCCCTTGTGAATTTTGGTTTTGCCAAAATATGGGTCATTTTTTTCCTGCCATTTTGGCAATTTAACCACCTCAATATCTGCACCAGAGACGGTAAAGGAAAATTTGTCGTGATAAAGATAATATTCTGGATGCACTTGCCAAGTTGCGCGCAAAGTGTTGGCATCAAGCGGCAGCGCTGAATATGCAAATGCCTCGTCAGCGCTCAGCGGTTCAGCGGAAATTGTTGACGAACCTAAAACCAAAGAACGCATTTTTTCTTGCGCCTTGGTAAATACATCAAACGCCCCATCAACCAGTGATGGCTTATGCACACCCTCGGTTTTGAGTCGCACTGATTTTGTAATCGGCGGATAACACACGCCTAAATCTGCACAACCTTGAAACGAAACATTCAGCTCAATTTCTTGTGAATCACCCGCCAGAATAGGAACAGAGACTGATGTGTTGTGGCGATAAATCCCAATTTTTCCAAAAAATTCATCGTTTTTGATTTTGGCAACAGGGAATTTTGCCGCCCCTAACAACGCCGGATAGTCCGAAGATATTTTGATTTTTTCTTTATAAAGATAATAGCCGTCAGCGATGTTCCAGCTCAGTAAAATGTTGCTATCAACGACTTTTGCATTAAAAGAAAACGCCTTATCAGCCGGCAGCAATTCGCTATTTGCTTGCGCAGAAATGGAAAATAATAAAAATAATGATAATAATAAGCGCTGCATTTTGTCTCAATAACTAATTATATTAATAATAATTAGCAAAATTTTACCACTATTGCACCGTTTTGTTACCAATAAGTTTGCAACGCAAAAAAATCAATCAGCAGATTTTTGCCTGAATGGCGCTGATAACTGCCTCAGATGAGGTGGCATCAACGCTAAGTAGCAAGTCTTCTGCTTGATAAAAACCTACCAAAGGAGCGGTTTGCTCATTATAAACATTGAGGCGATTGCTGATGGCTTCAATGGTTTCGTCATCGCGCTGAACCACTGCACCACCGCATTTGTCGCATACGCCGTCAACTTTTGCTGGGTTGGATTTGATATTGTAGATTTCGCCGCAATCACTGCAAGTGCGGCGAGTGGTTAGGCGATCAAGAATAACATCGCGCGCAACATCAATTTCAACAGCTGCATCAAGCGTTTCGCCCATTTTTTCCAGCAAGGCTTTTAATGCTTTTGCTTGCGGGATGGTGCGTGGAAAGCCGTCTAATAAATAGCCAGATTTGCAATCGTCTTCTTGCAAGCGCTGCTCCATAATTCCCATAATTAAATCATCTGATACTAAATCTCCGGCATTCATTGCTGTTTGTGCTTGCTTGCCGAGTTCTGTGCCTGCTGCTACGGCGTTGCGTAGAATATCGCCAGTGGAAATTTGCACAGAGCCGTCAATTTTGGTCAATAACTTAGCAACAGTGCCTTTTCCTGCGCCGGGTGCGCCTAAGAGAATTAGTTTCATAATGTTTTCCTTGATAGTTAAATTATTAGTTTTTGTGTTTTCAGAGCAAAAAACGCCAGCAATTATATCATAAGCCGGCGGGCGTTTTCAAAGCTATTGCGCAACCACCACCATTGCTGGACGCATTAACCTGCCGTTTAAGCTAAAACCAACCTGCACAACTTCTAAAACCGTATTTGACTTTTTGTCTGGCATCGGAATCATCGTTACTGCCTCGTGAAATTCTGGGTCAAATACCTCGTCTTCTGGGCTGATTGCCTCAATGCCGAACTTTTCCAAAGTGGCTAAAAATACCTTGTCGGTTATCTCTAAACCTTCAATAACACTGGCGATGTTGGCGTTTTCTTGCTTTGCGGTTTTAAGACCCATAGTCAATGAATCCTTCACTTCAAGCAAAGCTTTGGCAAAATTATCCAGTGCAAATTTATGTGCATTTTCCAAATCAATAATGTTGCGGCGTTTCATATTTTCTACCTCAGCACTGGCGCGTAATGCCTTATCGAGACTGTCTTTTGCCGATTGTTGTGCTTGTTCTAATTGCACTTGTAAATCATCAGTGCTGCTGGTTTTTTGGTTTTTAACCGATTTTTTTTGGCTTTCAGTTTTCTTTTTTGTCATATTTCCGCCCAATTCGTGTATATTTTGCTATTAGTTCAAAGTGATATAAGGGCTATTTTAAATAAATCAAGCGCAAATAAATTATTATGTTTAACACAATCGGTATTATCACCAAACCAAACGACCCCAGCAGCGACAGCAAAGCCGCGGAGCTGGGCGAATTACTCAAACAAAAAGGGGTTGCAGTAAAATGTGGCAAGCAGGCAAGCGAGCAGGTAGATTTGATTATAGTTGTCGGCGGTGATGGCTCTTTGCTGGACACGGCGCGCACTTTTGTTGACAAAAAAATCCCGATATTGGGCATCAATTTGGGCAGACTTGGATTTTTGGCGGATGTGCCAGCTGCCAAAATGCAAGCCATTATAACCGAGGTGCTGAACGGCGATTTTATCAAAGAATCACGGAATTTATTGTCGTGTCAAATTGAAGAAAACGGCAAGTTGCTGGGGCAATATTTGGCGCTAAACGATGCAGTGGTGCATAGAGCTGAGGCGCTAAAAATGATTGAATTTGATTTGCTGATTGATGATAAATTTGTCAGCAATCAGCGTGCCGATGGGCTGATTATCACCACTCCAACAGGCTCAACTGCCTACGCCCTGTCCAGCGGCGGGCCGATTATGCATCCGGGAATTGACGGCATCGGCATAGTCTCAATTTGCCCACACACAATGAGCCATCGCCCACTGCTTGTGCCTGGTGGATGCGAAATTGTGGTGCATATTAAGGAAGCTGACGATGGGGCAACGGTCAATTTTGACGGGCAAACTTCAGTGTCGATTGCTGCTGGGCAACAAATTCGCCTGCTTCAACATCAAAGTTCGATTCAATTATTGCATCCAAAAAATTACGATTATTTTGAGATTATCCGCTCTAAACTGCATTGGGGTGCAAAGTTGTAGATTATGCTGTCCCAACTTTCTGTTAAAAATCTCGCCGTTGTGGAAAAATTAGACTTGTCTTTTGCAGCAGGAATGAGCGCTGTAACTGGCGAAACTGGCGCGGGAAAATCCATCCTTTTGCAAGCGCTCAATCTAGCGCTTGGGCATCGTAGCGATGCTGATTTGGTGCGCAGTGGCAAGGATAGAGCCGAAGTCAGCGCAGTTTTTACAATCACAAATGCACCGAAAATACAAAGCTATCTTCAACAACAATCTTTAGACGAAGATGATGAGTGCGTTTTGCGCCGAATTGTGAGCAGCGATGGACGCTCAAAAGCTTTTGTAAATGGCACAAGTGTTGCGCTTTCGGTGCTGCGATCTGTGGGCGAATTATTGATTGATATGCACGGTCAAAACGAACATCAACTATTGATGCGCCCCCAGCAGCAATGCGATTTGCTTGATTCTTTTGCCCAAAGTTCAGACGCTTGCGCTGCGCTAAACGCTGTTGTAGAAGAATATAATGCCATCAGCAGCAGGATTGAAAAATGCAATAATGAGCAAGATTTACAAAAGCAACAAAGCGAATTATTGCAACATCAACTCGGCGAATTAAAGGCAGCGGTGCTGGAAAAAAGTGAGCTGGAAAGCGTTGAAGACGATTTCAAAACCAGCGCCAATGCTGCCGGTTTGCTGGAAAAAGCCTCTGCCATATTAAGCCAGCTTGAACAAGAATCTGGCGCAAATGAGCAACTATTGCAACTCAGCCACGAGCTCAATCAGGCTGCTGATACCGACAAAAAACTGCTGCCGATTGCCGAATTACTCAGCAGTGCGCAGGTGCAAACACAAGAAAGTGCGCGCGAGTTGACGAACTATTTGGGCAACTTGCCTATTGACGAAGAGGCGGCAAAAAATCTGGAATTGCGGCTCACAGAGTTGCATGATTTAGCACGAAAACACAATTGTCAAATCACCGAATTGCTGGAAATTCAAGCTAAAATCAGCGTTGAATTATCAACAATTAGCGGCGCATTTGATGCGCTCGGAAAGTGGCAACAGCAGCAGCAACAGTTGGCAGAAAAATACCATCAGCAAGCCGCAAAATTGAGCGAATTGCGCAGCAAAAAAGCCCAGTTATTATCCAGCGAAGTTACTGCTGCTATGCAGGTTTTGGGGATGCCCGGCAGTGAATTTTGCGCAGCACTTAATCCAAAACCTGTCGGCGTGCATTATTATGGCAACGAGGCGGTGGATTTTTTGGTCAAAACCAATATGGGCAGCGATTTCAAGCCGCTGAAAAAAGTCGCATCTGGCGGCGAATTATCACGAATTTCTTTGGCAATTTCGGTGGTCAGTAGCGATAGCGAATACACTCCGACCTTGATTTTTGACGAAGTTGATGTCGGCATCAGCGGCGCTGTGGCTGAGGTTGTCGGGCAAAAACTCAAACAACTCAGCGCCCATTATCAAATCATCTGCATCACCCACCTCGCCCAAGTTGCCGCCTTTGGCAATCAACACCTGCGCGTGCAAAAATCGCAAGACCACAAAGGCGCTATAACCACCGTTACCGCGCTATCAGCCACTGGTCGCATCGATGAAATCGCCCGCATCCTCGGCGGCAGCCAAATCACCGACAAAACCCGCACCGCCGCTGAAGAGATGATTAGGTTTAGTGGTTAGTTGCTAAACTCAATAATATATTTAATTTGCTCTGCTTTTTTAAGAAAGTTTTTTTGTATCATCAACGGCGTTTGCCCGCCAAGAAAACAAACAAACTATAATTGATACATTTAAATATTTCATTAGGTATTCAGATATTAAAAATAGTCATTATATTAAGATAAGGTTTTATATTTATATCGTTTTTTAATTTTCGCCTAAGTGAATTCAAAATATATAAGGCTTTATCGCAAAATAAATAAAAATCTTGTTGTTTAAGGCGGTATAATTTAAATTTTTTGTCGTTTGTGGCGGATGATTTTGGCAGTAAAAAATTCTTTGCCAAAGGTGCAATTGCTTGTTATATTGGCAGTTGCCGCTTATTTTTATGCGATTGGTGCTGGTTTTGCGGCACTGTATGGAGGGGCGGTTAGTTTGCTCAATACGCTGCTGATTAATCGGCACACAAACACACAAAAAGCGAACGCTAATATTAGCGCTCAAGCTGGTTTGAAAATGTTGTTTATCAGTGTAATAATGCGGATGACGATGGTAATTGGCTTGATTTTGATGGGGTATTTTGTTTTAAAATTAAACTCCGCCGCGCTTATTATTGGCCTGATTTTAGGGTTAATTAGTTTTTTAATGGACAAGGTTTTACAAAAATAATGTCAGCAGGAAATGAACTTATCGCTTCGGGCGATTATATTAAACACCACTTACAAAACTTGGCGTATGGTCAATTTCCTGACGGGCATTGGGGTTTGGCGCACACTATCGCCGAGGCAAAGCAAATGGGCTTTATGGCGCTGCACTTAGACACTCTGGGAGTTTCATTTATATTAGGCGCTACTTTTTTGCTATTTTTCTATCGCATCGGCAAAAAAATGACTGCTGACACTCCGTCTGGCGCACAAAATTTTATTGAAAGCATTATTGATTTTATTGATGAAAATGTGCGCGGCTCGTTTAATGGCAAAAATCCGTTGGTTGCCCCTTTGGCATTGACGGTTTTTATTTGGATTGTGCTGATGAATACTATGGATTTGATTCCTGTCGATTGGCTGCCGTTTGTGGCGCAACAAATCGGCGCTTTTTTTGGTGCAGACCCGCATCATATTTTCTTCAAAGTCGTGCCGACAACTGATCCAAACGCTACTTTCGGCTTGGCAATCGGTGTATTTTTGCTGATGCTTTTTTACAGTCTCAAAGTCAAAGGTTTTGGCGGTTTTGCTGCTGAGTTGACTTTGCACCCGTTTTCATCTAAAAACATATTTTTAAAAGTTTTGCTAATTCCAGCAAACTTTTTCTTGGAAATTGTATCGCTGATTGCCAAGCCAGTATCACACTCGCTGCGGCTGTTTGGCAATATGTATGCTGGCGAGATGATTTTCATTTTGATTGCGCTGCTGCCATTTTGGATTCAGTGGTCGCTATCATTGCCGTGGGCGATTTTTCATATTTTAATTGTGTTATTACAAGCATTTATATTTATGACTTTGGTGATTGTATATATGGATATGGCGCACGACAAGGCCCATTAATTTTTTAAAAAAAGAGGAGTAATAAAATGACAGAAGTACAAGCAACGCTATTTTTAGCAGGTTCAATTTTAATGGGTTTAGGCGCATTAGGTGCGGCGATAGGTATCGGCGTTTTGGGGGCAAGATTCTTAGAAGGCGCAGCGCGTCAGCCGGAACTCATCCCGATGCTTAGAACGCAAATGTTCATCGTAATGGGCTTGGTTGATGCGGTTCCAATGATTGCGGTAGGTATCTCGATGTATATCTTATTTGCGGTTGCTGGTTAATTATTTATTTATTTGCAAGCAGGATTTAAGCTATGAATATTAATTTGACGATGATTGGGCAGTTGATTATGTTTGCCATGTTCACATGGTTTTGTATGAAATTTGTCTGGCCGCCAATTATAGCGGCGTTGGAAGAGCGTAAAAAGCGCATCGAAAGCGGTTTGATTGCCGCAGAGCGTGGCTTGTCCGAGCAAATTGAAGCACAACAAAAGGCCGAAGAAACTATCAATCAATCCAAAAACCAAGCAGCGGCAATTATTGCCAATGCCACAAAACAAGCATCGGGTATGGTTGAAGATGCCAAAGGGATTGCTGTTAATGAGGCAGAGCGCATCAAAATTCAAGCTCAGGCTGAGATTGAGCAAGAGTCCAAACGCTTACGAAATGAGCTAAAAGAGCAAGTTTCTGGCTTGGTTATGCAGGGTGTTAATGCGGTGTTGGACAAAGAAGTTGATGCAAAAACGCACCAAAATATGCTGACAAAATTATCTCAAACTTTATAGGAATCGGCAGTGGAATTAACAACAATCGCCAAGCCTTATGCTAATGCAATTTTTGCGCTTGCTCAGCAAAACGACTCATATAAGAGTTGGAAGGCAATTTTAGCAGCCGGAGCGACTATTGCAAACGATGCGTTGATGTGCGAATTTATTGCCGCTCCCAGCGCTGATAAAGGCAAAAAGGCCGATGTTGTTGCTGCTGTGTTTAAATCCGCTTTGGGCAGGGATTTGGATAAACAAGAGTTGGCATTTATCGCTTTGTTATTAGAAAACGAGCGCATTGCAGCATTGCCCAGCATCTTGGCATTATTTGATGCCAAAGTGCGTCTTAGCAGCAAAACAAAAGTGTTTAAAGTAATTAGCGCATACGCCTTAGGCGCAAAAGAAGAAGAGAAAATTACCAACGATTTGGCAGATATTTACAAAACTTCAGTGAGCATCAATACCGAAGTGGATGAAAATTTGCTGGCTGGAGTGGTGATTAAAGAGGGTGATAAAGTGGTTGATTTATCGATCAAAGCACGCACAAGCGAGCTGGGTTCGCGGTTATCAATCAATTAATTTAAAATTTAAAAGAGGAATAGTTATGCAATTAAACGCCAGTGAGATTAGTGATTTAATTAAAAAACAGATAGAAGGTTTTGATTTTGCAACGCAAGCACGCACGGAAGGCACAGTAATCAGTGTCAGCGATGGCATTGTGCGCATTCATGGTTTGAGCGATGTGCAATTTGGCGAGATGCTCGAATTTCCGGGCAAGACTTTCGGTATGGCGCTCAATTTAGAGCAAGATTCCGTTGGCGCAGTGGTGCTGGGCGATTATTTGCACATTTCACAAGGCGACACGGTCAAATGCACCAATCGGCTGATGGAAGTGCCGGTCGGCGAAGAGCTGATGGGACGCGTTGTCAATCCGCTGGGCAAGCCTATTGACGGCAAGGGCGAGATAAAATCAAAGCATTCACGCGCGCTGGAAGTGGTAGCTCCCGGAGTCATTGAGCGTCAATCAGTCAACCAACCAATTCAAACTGGTATCAAGGCAATTGATGCAATGGTGCCGGTGGGTCGTGGGCAGCGTGAGTTAATCATTGGCGATCGTCAAACTGGCAAAACTGCTGTGGCAATCGATGCGATTATCAACCAAAAAAATACCAATGTTAAATGCGTATATGTTGCAATTGGACAAAAAGATTCATCAGTAGCAGCAGTGGTGCGCAAATTAGAAGAAAACGGCGCATTGGAAAATACTATTATCGTGAACGCTGGCGCTGCTGATTCTCCATCATTGCAATATATTGCGCCTTATGCAGGCTGCTCGATGGGCGAATATTTCCGTGACCGTGGCGAAGATGCGCTGATTGTATATGATGATTTAACCAAACAGGCTTGGGCTTATCGTGAAGTATCGTTGCTGCTAAAACGCCCGCCGGGTCGTGAAGCTTATCCTGGCGATGTTTTCTACTTGCATTCGCGTCTGTTGGAACGCGCATCGAGGGTAAATGCAGATTATGTTGAGCAGTTAACTGGCGGCAAAGTCAAAGGGAAAACTGGCTCTCTGACTGCCTTGCCAATCATCGAAACCCAGGGTGGCGATGTGTCAGCATTTGTGCCAACCAATGTGATTTCCATTACTGACGGACAAATTTTCTTGGAAACAGACCTCTTTAACTCTGGCATTCGTCCGGCGATTAACGCTGGTTTGTCGGTGTCTCGAGTTGGCGGCGCGGCGCAAACTAACATTATCAAAAAGCTCGGCGGCGGCATTCGTCTTGACCTTGCTCAATACCGTGAACTGGCAGCATTTGCGCAATTTGCCTCAGACCTTGACGCTGAAACAAAAGCACAAATTGACCGTGGCCAGCGGGTAACAGAATTGATGAAACAAAACCAATATTCACCGCTGTCAGTGGCAGAAATGGCAGCCTCGCTATTTGCCGCAAACTCAGGCGCACTGGACGATATTGAGGTAAGCAAAGTGGTTGATTTTGAACAAGCGTTAATCGCTTATATGAGTGCAAATCAAACGGCACTAATAGACAAAATCAATGAAACTGGCGATTATAACGATGATATTGCTGGCGAATTACAAGCAGCAATTGACGACTTTAAAGCAAATCACTCTTGGTAATAAGGCGATAAAATGGCAGGCGGAAAGGAAATTAGAACCCAAATTGCGAGTATTAAAAACACGCAAAAAATCACTTCGGCTATGGAAATGGTTGCGGCTTCTAAGATGAAAAAAGCGCAAAATAGAATGTTGGCATCTCGCCCTTATTCCGACAAAATTTCCAAAGTCATCGGGCATTTATCCTACGCTAATTCCGAATTTGAGCATCCATATATGCGCAAAAAAACCGAGCTAAAACGCCTCGGTATTATCATCATTTCCAGCGACAGAGGCTTGTGCGGCGGTTTAAATACCAATTTGTTTAGAAATTTATTAAAGCAAATCAGCGTCTATCAGGACAAGGGAATTGAGGTTGATATTTGCACAATTGGCAAAAAAGCCACTTCGTTTTTCAAAAATTCTGGGCTGGAAATCAAATCTGTGCTCACCGACCTTGGCGATGCGCCGCACTTTGACGACCTGCTGGGAACGGTAAAAGTGATGTTGGATGCGTATGATGCTGGCGAAATTCAGCAACTATCGGTTGCCTACAATCGCTTTGAAAACACGATGACGCAAACGCCGACAACCACGCAATTAGTGCCGATGGTAGCAGCAGAGTCCGACAAAGGGCTTGATTATCATTGGGATTATATTTACGAGCCAGATGCTGGTGCGGCGCTGGGAGCATTATTGGTGCGATATATTGAGGCCTTGGTGTATCAGGGTTTGGTGGAAAATATTGCTTGCGAGCAGTCCTCACGGATGATTGCGATGAAAAGTGCGACTGACAACGCTGGCGATATGGTGAAAGATTTAGAGTTGGTTTACAACAAAGCAAGGCAAGCGGCAATTACCCAGGAAATCTCCGAGATTGTGGGCGGTGCTGCGGCAGTTTAATGAAAGTTTAAATAAGAGGAAAGTAAAATGAGCGGAAAAATTACACAAATTATTGGCGCGGTTATTGATGTTGAGTTTGCAGATGGCAACATCCCAAATATCTACGATGCCTTGAAAGTTACTGAAACAGGTTTGGTATTAGAAGTGCAGCAACAGCTGGGCGACAACACTGTTCGTGCAATTGCAATGGGAACTTCTGAGGGGCTGAAACGCGGACTGGAAGTGAGCAATACTGGTGCGGCAATCAAGGTGCCAGTTGGCACTAAAACCTTGGGACGCATTATGAATGTCTTGGGTGAACCGATTGACAATGCTGGCGCTATTGACCCAGAAACGCATTGGGAAATTCACCGCAGTGCCCCTAATTATGACGAATTAGCCCCGGCTGCCGAGCTGCTTGAAACTGGTATTAAAGTGATTGACTTAGTTTGTCCATTTGCTAAAGGCGGCAAGGTCGGTTTGTTTGGCGGTGCTGGTGTTGGTAAAACCGTAAATATGATGGAACTAATTCGCAACATTGCCATCGAACATTCTGGCTATTCAGTGTTTGCTGGTGTTGGCGAACGCACCCGTGAGGGCAACGATTTTTATCACGAAATGAAAGAATCAAATGTGCTTGACAAAGTATCGCTGGTCTATGGACAAATGAACGAGCCGCCGGGAAACCGCTTGCGCGTTGCCCTAACTGGATTAACAATGGCAGAATATTTTCGTGATGAAGGCCGCGATGTGTTGTTGTTTATCGACAATATTTATCGCTACACTCTTGCTGGCACAGAAGTTTCAGCACTGCTCGGACGGATGCCCTCAGCAGTGGGCTATCAGCCGACTTTGGCATCAGAAATGGGTGCGTTGCAAGAGCGAATTACCTCAACTAAAAAAGGCTCAATCACCTCAATTCAAGCAGTATATGTGCCTGCTGACGACTTGACCGACCCATCTCCAGCCACAACTTTTGCGCATTTAGATGCAACTGTTGTGCTTTCTCGTCAAGTGGCAGAGTTGGGGATTTACCCTGCGGTTGACCCGCTGGATTCCACTTCTCGCCAGCTAGATCCGCTTATCGTTGGCGAAGAGCATTACAATGTTGCGCGTGCGGTGCAGGGCGTTTTGCAGCGGTATAAAGAATTGAAAGATATTATTGCGATTTTGGGTATGGATGAGTTGTCTGAAGAAGACAAACAGTCGGTATCTCGTGCTCGTAAAATCCAGCGATTTTTGTCGCAGCCGTTTTTTGTGGCAGAAGTTTTTACTGGTGCGGCGGGCAAATATGTGTCGCTGAAAGACACCATTTCTGGCTTCAAAGCAATTCTTGACGGCGAGCTTGACGATCTTCCAGAACAAGCTTTTTATATGATGGGCTCAATTGAAGAAGTGCGCGAAAAAGCGGCTGCGGATTCATAAATGGCAAGCATATATGTCGATGTCGTCAGTGCCGTAGAGTCGCTTTATTCGGGCGAAGCAAATTGCGTGTTTGCCCCCGCATCAACAGGCGAACTGGGCATTTATCCAAAACACACAGCACTATTATCAGTCCTCAAACCCGGCGAAGTCAGAATAGAAACCGATAAAGGCGTAGAGTCAATTTATGTCTCCGGCGGCATAGTTGAAGTGCAACCAGATACGGTAACCATCTTTTCCGACACTGCCATCCGTGCTAGCGATTTGGACGAATCCAAAGC
>VSKZ01000023.1 GCA_008364125.1 Candidatus Thioglobus sp.
ACGCAATCGCATTTTAAATTAGTGGTGGTAAGCGACAAGTTTACTGGGCTAAAATTGCTTGACCGTCATCGGTTTATCAACCAATTATTCAAAGAAGAATTGAGCCATATACACGCCTTAGCAATGCACACCTACACTCCTGACGAATGGGAAAATAAAAACGGCGCGCCAGCATCAACGCAATGCGCAGGAGGCTCAAAATCTTAAAATATATATTTTTATTAGCGGCTTTATTGCTGAGTGCTTGCTCTTCTGAGCGGCAGGCTGTCATTGAAGATGCCAAGCCTCAAAGTCGCTCTGCATATAAGTTTGAGAATGATTTGTGGCGGCATATTTCCAACGGCAACACGCTCAAAACTCGTAGCAAGCGAGATTTATATTGGCATATTAAATGGTTTAAAGACAATCCAGATTACCTCACCAGAGTAACCAAGCGCGCCGATCCGTATTTATATTTGGTGGTCAGCGAGTTGGAAAAGGCGGGATTGCCAATTGAGCTGGCATTATTGCCGATTGTTGAGTCGGCTTATTATCCGTTTTCCTATTCACACGGCACGGCATCGGGCTTGTGGCAATTTATCCCCGATACTGGCAAATTGTATGGTTTGAAGCAAAATTATTGGGTTGATGAGCGCCGCAGCGTAATTCGTTCAACGCGTGCCGCAGTGGCATATTTGAAGAATTTGCACACCTTGTTTAAAGGCGATTGGCTGCTTGCCATTGCCAGCTATAATTCTGGGCCGGGTAGGGTGCAAAGGGCGGTTAAAAGGAATAAAGCCAAAGGCAAGAAGGCCGATTTTTGGAATATAGATTTGCCAGAGGAAACCAAAGGCTATGTGCCGCGGCTGTTAGCAGTGGCAGAGCTGATTAAAAATCCACACAAATATAATCAAACCATCACCCCAGTTGCAAACAAGCCAAAACTTGAATCGGTATTTGTGTATTCGCAGCTGGATTTATCGCTGATTGCTGAATGGACGGGGCTGAGTTTGGATGAGATTTACACGCTCAACCCCGATTTAAATCGCTGGGCAACGCCAGATACGCCTCGTTATGAATTGATGTTGCCGATTGAAAAAGTTGCACAATTCAAGCAAGCTCGCCGCCATTATCCTAAGCAAAAACAGCTGAGCTACAAGCATTATACGGTCAAATCTGGCGACAGTCTGAACAAGCTGGCAAGCAAGTTTAACTCATCGATTGACTATATAAAAAGCATCAATAATATCAAAAAAAGCCGCATCAAACTCGGGCAAAAAATCATCATTCCAATCGCCAAAAAAGCCAAAGATTATTATTCATTATCCGAAAGCCAGCGTAAAAATCAGCGTCAAAATAGCAAAAAATACGGCAAAAAAATCATTCACAAAGTGGCAAAAGGCGAGAGTTTATGGGTGATTTCCAATCGCTACGATGTGCCGATGGATAGCATAATAAAGTGGAATCATCTGTCAAACGCCACAAAAGGCTTGCAAATTGGCGAAAAATTGCTGATTTGGCAGGTGCAAAAAACCAAAGCATCTAAGCTGAAAAACCTTTCCAGTAAAGGCGTTAATATCAAAAGAACGATTTTCTACCGAGTGCGAAGTGGCGACAGTCTATCAAAAATTGCCCACAAATTTTCCGTGCGCATCTCGCAGCTGCGAAAATGGAATAAACTGCCAGCCGGCAAGCCGCTGAAAATCGGTAAAAAACTCAAAATTATCAAACCAATTGTTAAGTAAAAATTATGAATCAATTACCTATTAATAAAATTCTTGTTGCTGGATTTGCCTTTGCCATAACGCATTGGAGGAGAATTTTGCAAATATCCATTGTGCCGCTGATTTTGTCTTTGCCGTTTTTTTTAATTGTGCCAGAGATGCTGGATATTATGAAAAAATTGCTGTTGCAAGAGGAATTTATTATGCCAAATAATATGGTTACGAATATGGTTATTTATTCGTTGCTATTTTTGTATGCGTGTATTTCTCTGTCTATTAGTATTTTTCGTCTGGTTTTGGGCACTGAATCTGTTGGCATTATGCCGATTATTGAGCCGTTAAAAATTGGCAAATTCATTGCTTTGGCGCTGTTTATCGGTGCGCTGAGCCTTATTGCTGTGTTTAGCGGTCTTTGGATTATTCTCCCTTTGTTGAGTTTTTTGCTGGCGCCAATTATGCTGAATTTTGTCAATATTGCCATAGAAAAACCCATTAAATATCGCTGGAATCTGCCATTTGTTACCCATCTTAATTTGTTCTTTTTGCAGGTGATTGTGCCTGAATTGGTGGTTTTTTTGTTTTATTCTTTATTCTCTATTATAGATTTAGGCGAGAATGCTTCGCTGGCAGCAAAAGTAATTATGTTTTATTGGAGCGCGATTACTTTGCCACTTTGCTATCATCTTATTACAACCGCAAAGCAAAACCCTTAGGGTAGCGCATATCAAAAGTTGCCTGATTGAGCTTGGTTTTGGCAATGGTTTTTCGCAATTTTTTATAAGCCTTTAAAAATCTTTTTAAGCGCTTTTGTTGTTGCCTATAACCCAGCACCACCTTGATATTTGGCGTAATAATCAGCGTATCAATATGGGTTTTTGAGATGCTTTTAATCTGCATTTTTCCAGCAATTTTTTGGTAGTTTTGATATTGCTGATAAAGCTCAGAAGTTATATTTTTACCCGATTTAGAGTGCGCTAATGTTGCTGTTGATTTGACTTTTTTTTGAGGAGTAAAAAGCGTGCCATTATCGGAAATATAGCCCCAGCAATTATGACTTTGCGCTTTTTTGCAGGCGCTATTTTCCCAGCGCATATTAATTTTATGCGCTTTAATATTGATAAGGATAACATTAAAAAATAAGCGTTTTATGTCTGCTTCCGCGACCCACGGCTGGGATTCTAAAACTTGTTTTATTTGCTCTAAATCCAGTAAATATTTGCCGTCAACCAACGGTTTGATGCTTTTTTCAAGGACTGATTGAGCAATTGGCAACGATTTATCAATTTGCCATTGCACCTTATTTTCGAAAAAATCAGCGTCTTTGAATTTTGCCACAGACCAAGCGACAAAAGCGATTGCTGCAAAAATAGCCAAAATTTTAGCAATGGCAATTAGGCGCTGGGCAGCGGTTTTTCTTTGCTGATTATGGTTTTTTCTAAGCATTGAGAATTGCCAAAACCAGCTCGTCAAAGCTTATTCCACTTGATTTAGCCGCCATCGGCACTAACGAATGAGAAGTCATACCCGGCACGGTGTTAATTTCCAATAAATACGGCTCATTGTTCTTGTTCAAAATAAAATCAACCCGCCCCCAAGTCTTTGCACCAATTACTGTGAATGCAATCATAGCAAGTTCTTTGAGCGATTTTTCCTGCTCACTCGTCAGCCCGCATGGGCATAAATATTGGGTATTATTTGCCAAATATTTGGAATCATAATCATAAAAACCTTGTGCTGCCTTGATTTGAATCGCTGGCAAAGCCTTGCCATTGAGGATGGCAACCGTATATTCGTCGCCTTCAATCCACTTTTCAATCAATGCAAATTTGTCGTATTTCCAAGCTAACAGCAAGGCATCGTCTAATTCTGTGGCGTTATTTACTTTACTAATGCCAATGCTTGAACCTTCAAGAATAGGTTTAACCGCCCATGGCAGAGGAAAATTAACAGCGGGAACTTGCGTTGATTTCTCTGCCAAAACCCAAGGAGACAGCGGTAAATTGTGTTGCTGCCAAATATCTTTGCTGATGGATTTGTCCATACAATCTTTTGAAGCAGCAGCATTTGAGCCAGTAAAATCAATGCCGCGTTGAGTCAATTGCTCTTGAATATAGCCGTCTTCGCCGCCTCTGCCGTGCAAAATAATAAAGGCTTTATCAAATTTTTGTTGCCAAAGATTGGGCAAATTATCAAAGTGCCAATTAAATTTAAAGCAATCAATGCCTTGTTTTTTTAAAGACTTATAAACCGCCTCGCCACTATCCAAAGATATTTCTCTCTCAGCAGAATTGCCGCCCATCAGCACCGCAATTCTGCCCAATTTTAATGCTTTATTTGTAGATTTATTTTGTTGTTTAGTGTTGCTCATTTTTTTTGCCTAACCGATAATCACCACTTCGGTTTCCAATTCAATGTCAAAATTAGCTTGAACAGTGTGCTGAATGTGTTTAATCAACTTTTCAATATCATCTGATGAGGCGTTATTTTGATTTATAATAAAATTCGTATGCTTGTCAGAAACGCAAGCGCCACCGATGCAAAAGCCTTTTAAGCCGCTTTTTTCAATCAGCTCGGCGGCATAACTACCCTTTGGATTTTTGAATACGCTGCCGCAATTTGCCAAGCCAATGGGCTGGGAATTATTGCGTTTTTTGAGTAAATCTTTAATGTTTTGTTTTGCGTTATTATTAGCAAAATATAAGTCAGCCTTGATGAAAAATTCGTTTTTTGTGTGTGCCTTGACGCTTCTATAACCAATCTCAAATGCAGATTTATCACGAATAAAAACCTCACCGGCGGTATTTATAGTGCTAACAGATTTTACAAATGACCAAATTTCAGCATCAAATGCGCCAGCATTCATTGCCAAAGCGCCGCCAACACTGCCGGGAATAGCGCTTAAAAATTCAGCACCTTTGAGCCCCTTCTCTTGACAAAATCGAGCAAGTTTTGCCAGCGTTACCCCAGCGCCAGCAGACATAATGCCGTCTTGAAATTGTAACTTATTAAACTTTGTGAGCTTGATAGCAGTGCCAGCAAAACCGCTATCACGCACCAATAAATTGCTGCCAAGCCCAAGCATTAAAACTGGCTGTTGGTTGTTTTTTAAAAAATCAGACAGTTCATCAAAATCGCTGGGGATAAATAGATTTTCCACCATCCCGCCTGCTCGAAGTGAGCAATGTTTGCGCATTGATTCGTTGCTAAGCATCATTTTTAATCAGTAAATTAACCAAATCGTGAATATTTCCAGCGCCAAGAGTTAGCACCACATCATCGTTTTTGACAATGTTTTCTAATGTTGCTGCCGCTGCTTTGGTATTTTTAAGCACAATCGGGTCAAGCGCTGAGCGCTGGCGGATGCTATTTGCCAACATACCAGAATTGATGTTGGCTATTTTGCGCTCGTTTGCTGGGTAAATATCAAGCAAAACAAGGACATCTGCGGTGGACAAAATATTGGAAAAATCATCAAACAAATCGCGCGTTCTGCTATATCGATGCGGCTGAAAAATAACTAACAAACGCTTGTCTTTGTAAGTGTTTCTAAGGCTCTCAAATACCTCTTTAATCTCGCTGGGATGATGGCCGTAATCATCAAATAAAAGCACCTGTTTGTTGCCAATTTTGCGTTCGCCATGAAAATCAAGACGGCGCGCCACTCCGCTGAAATTTTGCAGCGCATTTTGAATAATATCAATGTCAATTCCCAGCTCGCATGCCACGCTGATAGCGGCCAAAGTGTTAAGAATATTGTGCTTTCCAATGCTGTTGAGAGTTACTTTAAAAGGCTTGGAATGATGATGGCGGCACTTGACTTTAAAATGCATTTTCAGCCCAATTTGACTGATGTCAGTTGCTTGAATATCAGCATCATCGCACAAGCCATAAGTAATAGTTGGGCGATTGATTTTTTTGATAATATTTTTGATTCCAGCATCATCTGCGCATAATATGCAAGCACCATAAAAGGGCAGGTTGGAGGTGAAACTGACAAAAGCGGCGCTGAGCTTATCGTAATCGTAATCGTAGGCGCTCATATGATCTTGGTCGATGTTGGTGATGACACTTAGCATCGGTTTTAATAGCAAAAATGAGGCATCAGATTCATCGGCTTCGGCAACTAAATAGTCGCTTTCGCCCAGTTTTGCATTGATACCGCTGGAATTTAGAATGCCGCCGATAATGTAGGTTGGGTCTAATTTTGCGCCGTTCAAAATGTGGGTTATTAGACTGGTGGTCGTGGTTTTTCCATGCGTGCCAGCAACAGCGATGCCAAAGCGAAAACGCATAATTTCTGCCAACATTTCTGCCCTTGGAACAACGGCAATATGTGCTTTTCGTGCTTGCACAATTTCTACATTTTTGCCATCAATGGCGCTGGAAACCACTACTGCATCAGCATTTTCTATATTGTCAGCATGATGAGTGTTGAAAATTTTACAGCCCAATTTTAGCAAACGCTCGGTGGCAGGATTTTGGTTTATATCTGAGCCAGAAATTTCATAACCAAGATTATGCAAAATTTCAGCAATACCGCTCATTCCAGAGCCGCCAATGCCAACAAAATGGATTTTTTTAACTCTGGAATTAAAAACGGGCAATAAATTATTCATAATAAGCGCTGACGATACTAAATACTTGGATGCCTTCGCCCTTGCCAAAGGCGCTCAAACCCTCTCCGGTGGTGGCAGTGATACCGACATCGCTGCTTTTTAGGCTGGTTAAATCGGCAATGTTGGATTTAAGTTGGTTTATTTTTGCTGCAATTTTTGGATTTAAACATTCAATGGCAATGGCAATATGGTTGATGCGCCAAGCTCCAAGATCTTGCAGTGCCAGCTTTAAATATTCTGCGCTATCGGTGATTCCTTGCTGGCAAAGATTATCAGCGCGGCTGCCGAGAATATTGTTGCCGGTGATGGAGGAAATGGCGTTGGTCAATGAGTGTAAAACCACATCTGCATCGCTATTGCCCTTTAACCCACGGGCATTTTCAAAAATGATACCGCCTAAAATCAGCGGTTTTTTGTCGTTTTTATTGTCAATAAAAGCGTGAGAATCTTGCCCGATGCCAGTTTTTGTCATAGTTTTAAATAGAAATTTGCTAAATCTAAATCCTCTGCTGTGGTTATTTTGAAGTTGCTTTTGCTGGCTGGAACAAGCAAAGATTGCAAACCCAAATGCTCAATACTGCTGGCTTCATCGGTGATGCTTAAATTATTTTCCAGCGCATTTTCCAAGGCTTTTAATAATACAGCAAAACGATATATTTGTGGAGTTTGTGCCTGCCAAAGGTTTGTTCTGTCTATGGTTTTTTCAACGATATTATGGTCAGATTTTTTCAGCGTATCCACTACTTTTGTCGCCAGAAACCCCCCAGTTGGATGGTTTTTTAAGGCATCAATCAACTGGGTAACTTCACTGGTTTTAACGCAAGCTCTGGCAGCGTCATGCACCAATATCCAATCATTATCCTTGGCAAAAGGGCGCAAACTATAAAGCGCCGAGAGCACAGAATGAAAGCGCTCTTTACCGCCAATAGCAGTGGCAAGCAACTTATTATGGCTGGCAAATAAACAGTGCTTAAATCGCGTATCAGCAGCATCAATAGCAACTACAAAACCCTTGATTTGTTCAATAGTAAGCAAAGTTTGCAGTGTTTGTTCAAGCACACTTAGTCCATTTTTCAAACGCAAATATTGCTTTGGAATTGCAGCATTCATCCTACTTCCGGCACCAGCAGCAGGGACAATCAAAAAATGTTTGGCGCTCATATTTACTCGCTCACCTGATAATAACGCTCATTTTTCTTGACCAAGCCAAATTTATAGCGTGCTTGAGATTCCAAAATTTCCATATCAGCATCCAGATTATCTTGCAATTTGAGCTCATTAACCTGATTTTGCTGTTGTAATAATTGATTTTGTCGTATGATTTTATTGATAGTAGTTTGCTTTTTTTGCAGCGAAAATGGAAATTCATTGACAAACAAACTCTGACGCACAATCGTTGCCAGCACAGTAATAAGAGCGATACTAATCCAGTTTTTATGCAAAAATTTGAGCAAGTAATTCATTGGTTTTTTAGTAAAATTGTGCCAGAAAATTTGTCGTGAAAAGCCAGATTATTTTTGTTAAATAGTTGATAAATAAATCCAGCCCCAGCAGCAGAAAACGACACAATTGACAAAATAAAGCGCAGCAAGGCTTGTTTGTGGGTGATTGGTGCGCCGTTATTTTGAGCTATGCGAAACCCCCAAGCCTTCATACCAAGAGTCTGAGCGCCTTTTGTCCACGAACGGACAAAGTAAAAATAAATGCTTAGTAAAGCCACAAAAAACATCCAAATATCGGTTTGCGCCTGCTTATCAAAAAAGATAATAAGCAAGATGCCAACAACAACAAACGCCAGCGAAAACGCCAAAAGCACATCATAAATAGCAGCACCTAATCTGCGTAATAAAGAGACATCTGATTTGTTCATTTTGCTCAACGCTCCTGATTTTCCAGTAATAAATTTGGGTTAATTGCAATTCCATTTAGGTAAACACCCCAATGTAAATGCGGCCCTGTTGCCCGTCCGCTTTGCCCAATAGTGCCAATGATGTCGCCTTGTTTGACCATTTGCCCTTGCTTGACTAAAATTTTGTGCGTATGAATATAAACGCTAATCAGCCCTTGTCCGTGGTCAATAAAAATCGCGTTGCCGTTGAAAAAAAAATTGCCAGTCAAGATGATTTTGCCAGCTGCTGGCGCTTTGATTTTAGTGCCAATATCACCAGCATAATCCAGCCCAGTATGCGCTCTGCGCGGCTCACCGTTGTAAAAGCGTTTTAGTCCAAATGGGCTGGTGGTTATCCCATCGACAGGGCGAATGAATAATTCGTCAGCCAATATTTTAGTGGAAAAAACCACTCTGGCTTTGCTCAAAATCGGGCGCTCTTTGTTGATGCGCTGTATATATTTAGCGTTAGGATTTACATATTTTTTTTTGTCGCCTTTGAGGGTGATATGTTGCTCCTCGTATTGATGATTTTTCATATCAACTACCAAGGTTCTGGTGGAAAAATCTTTGATAGTAATTGCTATTTTGCCCATTTTTTGCCATAGTGGAATGCCAAGCAGAGCCTGCCAATGCTCGCCATCGATGTGCTGGGTGAATAGCGGTCGGCTTTTATAAAAAGCGCGCGGATTAGATTTGTTGCTATCAAAATCAAGCACTGCAATTCCACCGGGAATAGGGGTGTTTTCAATGATAATATTCGCCAATGTCAGGCTCGGAAGTAGCAGTAATAACAGGCTAATTTTTTTCAATTTTTTCAACTTGGGAATAAAGTTTTCCATCTTGCAATCTGGTGATAATTCGTGCGCCTATTTTAACCTTAGTAGCGGATTGTAATAGCTGATTATCATCCAACATAGAAATGCTATAACCACGAGAAAGCGTGCTTAATGGCGAGAGGTGATTTAGCTCTGCGCTGTGTTTAGCAAGCTGGTTTTGCTGTTGCCAGAGTAGATGTTTGAGTGATTTTTTTAGCTGTCTGTCAAGGTTATAAATCCTGCTATTTTGCTGCTGTAAATTGTGTTTTAGAGCTTTTTCTAAGCGTATTTTTGCCAATTGGTTTAGCTGTTTTTTGTGCTGAATATTGGATTTTGGCGAGTGCTGTTTTAGTTGTTCAAGCAAGGTATTTAGTTGCGCCTGATTTTCATCAAGCGTTGTTTTAAACTGATACCCCAGACGCTTGTTTTCCCAGTCAAGCTTTTGTGAAAACGCATTTAGCTGCCGATTAAAACTCGTCGTATTGAGGCGTAATTGCCCAAGTTGACGCTTGGAATTTGATAGAATTTGCCGCAAACATTGCCTTAGATTTTCGCGTAGTTTGTGAAGTTTTGATAAAAGTTCAAGCCTGTCAGCGCTTGCCATCATTGCCGCTGCGCTTGGAGTTGGGGCGCGAGCATCAGCAACAAAATCGGCAATTGTGGTGTCGGTTTCGTGGCCAATTGCGCTGATGATTGGAGTTTTGCAAGCAAATAAAGCCCTTGCCAGCACTTCTTCGTTGAATGCCCACAAATCTTCCAAAGACCCGCCACCACGCGCCAAAATAAGCACATCACAGCGCTTTGATTTGTCAGCAGCATAAATTGCTTGCGAGAGCATTGAGGCCGCTACTTCGCCCTGAACCACGCAATCAAACAGCAATATTTGCGCAAAAGGGTAGCGCTTGCCCAGCACTTTGATGATGTCGTGAATAACAGCGCCATTTGCAGAAGAAATTACGCCGATAGTTTTAATATTGAGTGGCAGAGGAATTTTGTGCTCGGCGGCAAACAAGCCTTCACTTTGCAATTTTGATTTTAGTTGTTCAAAAGCGGCTTGTAAATTACCCACACCGACAGCCTCAATATGCCGAACATTCAGCTGAAAATTGCCTTGTCGTTCATAAAGTGTTGGCGCTGCTTGGACTAAAACTTGCATACCATTTTTTAACGCAAACTTGACATTTCTTTGACTTAGACGAAACATTATGCAGCGAATTTGCCCGTTTTTGTCTTTTAAGGAAAAATACCAATGTCCAGAGGCAGGGAAGGATGCGTTTGATATTTCTCCTCTCAACCAGCAAATGGGGATATTGTTTTCGATGCTTGATTTGCATAGGGATAAAAAATCGGAAATTGAGTATATTTCATCAATATTAAAATCAACTTGGAAGCTGGCAAGAGAGTTTTTCATAGTTTTTTAAGCAAGGCAAAAACCGCACCAGTGCCGCCTTGTTTTGGTGGACAAGAGTGGCAGGCTAATATTTGCGGATGTTGTTTTAAAAAATTCACCACCTGAGTTTTGAGGATGCTGATGCCGTTTTCAGACTGATAACCCTTGCCGTGAATTATATGCACAAATTGCTCGGATTGATGTTGATATATAAAATCTGCCAACGCTTCACAGGCTTCTCTTGCTTTGTAACCGTGCAAATCTATCGTTGCGGTGAAGTTGATATTGCCACTTCTCATTTTTTTGCTGGTTTTCTCGCAGATGCCATTTTTGGCAAAATTCACCACCTCTGAGCTGCCAATTGAGCCGCGAGTAGCCACGCTATATTTACAAAACGGCGGCTGCTTTTTGGCGCTGGTAGTGAGTTTTGCCCTATCTTTGTCTGGCAAATGGGCGCTATCAACTGTGTTTTGGAATAATTGCCTATCTTCTTTGCTAACTTTATCCATACGACAAAACCCTCAAAATGAGGGCTTTATTATATAAGTAATTAAGTTGGATTTATAGGGCTTTTATATGGGCGCTGATGCGTGATTTTTTTCTGGCAGCTTGGTTTTTGTTCATCAATCCTTTGCTGACAGCTTGATCAATCTCTTTTTGCATTTTGGAATAACCACTTTGCGCTTCTTTTTTGTTGCCATCGTCTAAAGCGTAAGTAACTTTTTTGATGAAAGTGCGAACGCGAGAGCGGATTTGAGAATTGTGCTTATTGCGTTTGATTGATTGTCTTGCGCGTTTTTTTGAGCCTGCTGAATTAGCCATCGTATTATATGTTAAGTTGTAAAATAATAAAAGGCGTTATTATAAAGTTATATCGCTTAGAAGTCCATAGCGTTTATCAATTTAAGCGTCTTTTTCTTACCGAGCAATAATTGCCATGTTCGCCCGCCTTGAGATTTCCACAAAGAAACCGCGCGAATACCAGCCAGCAGCAAGGCTCTAATGTGATTGGCAGTGCGTTGATTGGACAAATAAAGCTCATTGCCATTGACCATAATTGTTGGATTTAGATTGCCCAGAGTGTTTTTATACAGTTGTGCAAGGCGCGCCAATGAGTTGCTATGGGATATTTCAAAAAAGTTTTGGTTTTTTATTTGCTCAATTTCGCTGGATATTTTTGTCAAAAACACCTGATTTTTCATCAACTTTTTTTCCAGATTAATAAGTGCCAAGGAATAAAAAATGATATTTTGCATATCTTTGGTTTTTTTGCCAAAGGCAGTTTTTAGTGATTTTAAGCCGGTTTCAAGGTCTTTTGACGAGGCAAAAACTTCCTCAACATTGGTGCTGTTGGTGATAATACTTTTGAGGCTGGCTTCGGCGCTGACACTGTTGCAAGTGCCGGTGGAGGCAAGCTGCTCAACCAAAGTTGCCGTTTGTAGCAGGGATGCAAGGGCAAGTGTTCGTTGTTTGTATTTATTCATATTTAAAATCTATTTTCAATAATTGCGCCGCCAAGGCAAACATCATCAGCATAAAAAACCACTGATTGCCCAGGGGTGGCTGCGCGTTGTGCTTGTTCAAAATCCACTTTGATTATTCCATTTTCAAAAGCAACTACGCATTTTTGCGATGCCTGCCGATAGCGAATCTTAGCTGTGCATTTTAATGGAAATTTAGGAGTTTTGGTAATCCAATGCACTGCTAATGCGCTTATAGATTGATGATATAAAAGTGGATGTTCGCCTTGCACCACCACCAGTTCATTGCTTTCTAAGCGTTTATCTGCCACAAACCAAGGCTTGCCAGAAGTAGAAAAACCGCCACCGATTTCCAAGCCTTTGCGTTGACCTATGGTATAAAAAGCCAGCCCTTGATGGTGTTTGATAAAACGCCCATTTTCATCGACAATAGCACCTGGTTTTTTGGGCAAATATGTTTGCAAAAATTGGGCAAAAGGGCGCTCGCCAATAAAGCAAATTCCGGTTGAATCTTTTTTATTGGCAGTAATAAAGTCATTTTCTGCGGCAATTTTGCGCACTTTAAGTTTAGTTATTTCCCCAAGTGGGAACAGGCTTTTAGACAATTGTTCTTGGTTTAAAAGGTGCAAAAAATAGCTTTGGTCTTTGTTGTCATCCAAGCCGGTTTTTAGTTGGAAATTGCCGTTTTCTTGCACAATTCTAGCATAATGACCAGTGGCAATTTTATCTGCCCCTAAATCAAGTGCATATTCTAAAAACGCCTTGAATTTGATTTTTTTATTACATAAAACATCAGGATTAGGAGTGCGACCTTTTTTGTGTTCTTGCAGAAAATGGCTGAAAACATCGTCCCAATAAGCTGGTGAAAAATTGACTGTATGCAGTTTGATATTTAATTTATCAGCGATTTTTTGAGCATCCGATAAATCTTGCTCGGCGCTGCAATGCCCGTCGTTGTCGTCTTCGTCCCAGTTTTTCATAAACAAAGCTTCAACCTCAAAACCTTGCTCAATTAGCATCAGTGCTGCGACAGAGGAATCAACACCGCCAGAAAGTCCGAGCATTATTTTCATTCTAAATTTTCGCTTTTTTCATAAGCGCAAACGATGCGTTTAACCAAATTATGGCGCACTACATCCTTATTTTCAAAGTAGCAAAATGAAATTTCGCTTTCATTTGCCAACACTTTTGCGGCGTTAATTAGCCCAGATTTCTTTGGATTTGCTAAGTCAATTTGGCTTATATCGCCGGTGATTACCATTTTTGAGCCAAAACCTAAGCGTGTTAAAAACATTTTCATTTGCAAAATTGTGGTATTTTGCGCCTCATCCAAAATAACAAATGCTTCGTTTAGCGTGCGGCCGCGCATAAAAGCAAGTGGCGCTACTTCTATGGTGTTTTTTTCCAGTAGTTTTTCAACCTTGTCAAAGCCCAGCATTTCGTATAAGGCATCGTAAATAGGGCGCAAATAAGGATCAACTTTTTCTGTCATATCGCCCGGCAAAAATCCCAATTTTTCGCCCGCTTCAACAGCAGGACGAACCAACACAATGCGATTAACTTCGGAGTTTTCCAACGCTTTGACAGCGCATGCTACCGCCAGATAAGTTTTGCCTGTGCCTGCCGGACCAATGCCAAAAGTGCAATCTTTTTTTTCAATATCAAGCACATATTTTTGCTGATTTTTTGAGCGAATATTGATAAATTTGCGCTTGGTTTTGATGCTAATTGAACACTCTGGCAAGTCTTTCTGAGAATATGTTTTGATAGCCATTTCAATATCGCTGATGCTAATATTTTGGCTCTTGCTCAACGCCACTAAATCTTGCAAAACCTTGGCAGCAATGTGTTTGTTATCGCCTTTTAAGGTAAAATTATCGCCTTTATTATTGATGACAACATCCAAGTTTTTGCTAATTATTTCTAAGTGTTGGTCGAGCGATCCGCAAATTTTAGCAAGCTCTTCGGCGTTGTTTGTTTCAAGTATTAAATTCATTGATGATTATTTATTTAGATTAAAATAATTGCTTTATTTAATTTAAAATTTTACCGATATACAGAGGAAAATAATGCATAAACTAATATTAACTTTAATTTTGTTTTTGTTTGCATTTATACAGGCAAATGCAGAAAATAACAATACAAATAGCATCAGCGTTCACAATCCGTGGATACGCTGGGCACCAGCAAATGCCCCAGTTTTAGGGGTATTTATGCAAATTGATAATAATACTGCCAGCGATGTGCGCCTCATTGGAGTTAATGTTATCGGTTATCAGCGCGCTGAAATTCATCGAACTATAAATGACGATGGTTTGATGAAAATGGTGCGGCAAGATTTTGCGCCGATTGCCGCTGGAAGAGAATTAAAATTGCAACCCGGCGGCTGGCATATTATGTTGATCAAACCAGAGCAAGTTCCGAGCGCAGGCGATGAAGTGCCGATGGTTTTGCATTTTGACGATGGTAGCGAGCAGACCGTCCGTGTGCCGGTAAAAGATAG
>VSKZ01000024.1 GCA_008364125.1 Candidatus Thioglobus sp.
TTTCGCGGCGCAAAAAGTGTATCGTATTCCTAACCAACCTTATGATGAAGCAAAAGCCAAAGACGGTAAAAAATTGCATGAAAAATATTGCTCTAGTTGTCATTCAGAAGGCGGCACAGTAGGCGATGACGAAGTTGGATTGTTGTCTGGAAATTCAGCACTTTATCTGCAGTATGCCCTGGCAGATTTTGTCAGCGGGTCACGCGATATGCCGAAAAAAATGAAAAAGCAGATTAAAAAAATGTTGAAGAAAGACGAAGATGCATTTGATAAGTTAGTGCATTATTACAGTAAAGGAGAATAATGATGAATAAGACACATAATAGAAGAAATTTCTTAAAAATAGTGGGCGCTGGTGGCGTTGTGGCAACCGCTGCTTTATATACCCCATTTGCGATTGGTGGCGCTGGTAAAAAAGTGGTGGTTATTGGTGGCGGTATGGGAGGTGCAACTGCTGCGAAATATATGCGTATGATGGATAAATCGATTGATGTTACTTTAATTTCTGCTGATACTAATTATTACACAGGTTTTGCCAGTAACGAAGTTATTAGTGGCGAGCGACACATGACTTCAATCACCTTTGGTTACGATGGTTTGCGCGCTCATGGCGTGAATATAGTGATTGATACTGCTGTTGACATCAACGCAAATAAAAGAGAAGTTAAGCTTGCTAGCGGAAAAATTCTAGCATACGACCGTTTGATTGTTGCTCCAGGAATTGATTTCAAGTTTGATGAATTAGAGGGTTATGATAGTAAAATCGCTGATGAAAAAATCCCTCATGCTTGGGTAGCTGGCGTGCAAACTAAATTGCTTCACGACCAATTACATTCAATGAAAAATGGTGGCACTGTTGTAGTTGCGCCACCACGCAACCCATTCCGTTGCCCCCCAGGGCCTTACGAGCGAGTTTCACAAATGGCTCATTATCTTAAACATAACAAACCTAAGTCAAAGATTATTGTGTTGGATGCTAAGGATAAATTTTCCAAGTTTGGCTTGTTCACAGCTGGCTGGAAAAAACATTACGGTTATGGCACTGATAATTCAATGATTGAATGGATACCTGCTTATAAAGGCGGAAAAATTGAGGGTGTTGATGTAAATAGTATGACTGTATTAGGTGAATTTGATGAGTTTAAAGCCGATGTGATTAATATTATTCCTGCACAAAAAGCTGGAAAAATTGCCTTTACTGCAGGCTTAACCAATGATTCTGGCTGGTGTCCTATTCATGGTAAAACTTTTGAATCTACCATTCATAAAAACATCCATGTGATTGGTGATTCATCCATTGCTTCACCGTTACCTAAATCAGGCTACTCGGCTAATTCTGAGGCAAAAGCTTGTGCTGGTGCGATTGTTGCCTTGTTTAATGGCGATCAAGCACCTGATCCAACATTTGTAAATACTTGTTATAGTGTGATTGCGCCAGGTAATGGTATTTCAGTGGCAATGGTTTATAGCTACAAAGATGGAAAAATCGTTAAAGTTAAAGGTTCCGGCGGCTTAACACCGAGTGAATTTAACGCGCAACTTCGCGATAGAGAAGTAGAGTATGGGCATACTTGGTTTAACAATATTACCCAGGATGCTTTTGGATGATTTAAATTAAATGTTTTCCTCTTGGGTGCTTTTATAGCACCCACCCTATTAGTAAAAGTGTAACATTGTTTTATTTATCAAAACAATATGTCAAATAATACTTGCATAAAAGATGCCAATTGTAATGAATGCACTGTGCGTTCGCGTGCATTATTTGGCGTAGTTGATAATAATAATGTTAGAGTTACGCAAAACTACCGTGATAAACATCGTTATTTTTCGGCGGGTGATATTGTGCACTTTGAACAGCAGCCAATTGATTATGCTTTTACCTTGTATTCTGGTTGCTTGATTTTATACAACGATTTAGAAAACGGCTCTCGGCAAATCCTGCGAGTAGCTTTGCCGGGTGATTTTGTGGGCTTTAGTCGCAATCATCGAGGGGAATTGCCTTATTCTATTAAGGCAGTAACTGATAGTAGAGTCTGCATATTTTTGGATTCAAGTATCAAAAAAATGATGCAGCAGCAGCCAGAAATTGCCAAAAGATTGATTGATTTACAATTGAGCGATGCAGTTTTATGCCAGCAACGCTTGCTAAATATAGGACAAAAAACTGCCACACAGAGTTTGGCTTATTTGATTATGGAGTTGTATTCGCGTATTAGAGTGCAATCCCCAAATGTGTTTGATAATAAAACAGGTGAGACTTTTTTTCCACTTACTCAAGAAGATATAGGCGATACTTTAGGCTTAACCAAGGTGCATATTAATCGTATTATTGTTGCCTTTAAAGAACAAGGTTTAATTGCTTGTAGTTACAAAAAACTCAAAGTGCTTGATGAAGATAAATTATCTGATATTGGACAATTTGACATTGATTTAATTAATGATCCGTTTCGTCATTTTAGTTAGATAACTTTAGGTTATTCAAGGTTTTTTAATCTAACGCTTCGGAGACTATTTCAGCTAACATAGCTTCCACCTTGGTCAATGCTTCAACAGATTTTGCATTTTTAGCATCAGCAAACTGACTCAAACGCAAATAACTCACATGTACTTGGTTGGGCTCGTTGCTAAGTTGAAAGATTGCAACTGAAAATGGACAAAATAAAATATTATTAGGGTCGGCAGCTGTGGTTTGTGCTGATAAGTCAGCACTACAGAATTCAATTACCACTCCATGTTTGTAGGTAGTTTGGGCGGGCTTGTCGGTATTTATGACATTTATTGGCGTCATTATATTTACAATATTATTTGCAATGTTGAATGCCTGTTGCGCCAAATTTGTGGTGGTACGGCGCAACATAGTAGAAACATCGGAATGGTGTGCAATCACCAAGCCTTGCCCTTTAATTGCTAGTATTACATCCTCTTTAACATTGGCAAAATCATCCTCCACAATTCGTTCAATATAAATGGAGGCAATTATTGTTTTAGAAAATAATAAAATTAGACTAGCTAAGATAATGCGCTGTTTAATCATTGTTTTTAAACAAAAGTAAATGGTAATATTTTAATGTAAGTTTTTAAACTAAAAAACAACCTATGTTATTTTAACGCCTGTATTTTGTAAATATAATATCACCATCAAATATTTTTTTAAGGATTAATAGAATAATGGTAAAAATACTAATAATGGCTTGGATTTCGGTAAGCGCGGTATCTGCACAAGAAGTTGATAATAAGTTTAGCCCTTCCTATCTTTCTATTAAAAAACATCAAGAAGTAAGTGTTAAAGATTGGACAAATCCAGAAGTATGTGGACAATGCCATAAACGACAATACAATGGCTGGAAGTCATCTATGCATGCCAATGCCTTTAAAGATCCAGTATTTCAAGCGCTTTGGGCATTAGGCGAAAAAGCCACCAAAGGTAAAACTAAAAACCATTGTGCAGGCTGTCACAGTCCAATAGGCACTGTTACAGATTCGATAACTTTTAATCCAAATGAAGGTGAGCATGGTTCTTTTTCAGCACCTGGCGTAGCAGCAAAAGGCGTGTCTTGTGATGTATGTCACACGATATCTGGGACTAATATTTTAAAAACCAAAGTATTAGAACACGGTAATTCATCGTTTGAAATGGACCCAGGTCCGATTAAACGAGCTACGCTTAAAAATGCCAGCTCACCATTCCATGCTACTCAATATTCCGAATTACATAGCAGTTCTAAACTTTGTGCTAACTGTCATAATATTTTTCATCCAGATAACAATTTTCCTGTTGAACGAACTTATGACGAGTGGAAATATTCTATTTATGCACAGAATGATATTCAATGTATGGATTGTCATATGGTGCCAGTTGAAGTAGCAATTAAAGTAGCAGACACCTTAACCCGACCACACAAACTTAAAGATGTTGACCTATCAGGTCTAGCGGCGATTGGTGGGCCTGTGCGAGATTTGGTGCATGACCACGGTTTTGTGGGTGGTAACGCCGTTATTTCTAAGGCACTTGGTGGCAACGAATCTATTAATTACAAAGAATCGATCAAACGCTTGCAAAATGTTGCCTCATTAGAGATGAAAGTAACCAATAGGGATAGAGGCTTGCATAATGTTGTAGTCAAAGTCAATAATGACAGGGCGGGGCATAACCTACCTACAAGCTTGACAGAAGTACGTCAAGTTTGGCTTGAAGTGGTGGCAACTGACGAACAAGGTAGGGAGTTATTGCGCTCCGGTACGCTGGATGAAAAAACCAACGATTTACCTAAAAACACTACGATTTTTAATGTCACAGCGGTGGATAAAGACGGCAAACATACTGAATTTCCTTGGGAAATCGTGCGCTTTACCACCACCAATACTATTCCACCGCGTGGCTACAAGGAAGTGGAGTATGCGTTTAGTCTATTTCCAGATAGTCAGAATGTGACCATAAAAGCAACGCTGCATTACCGCTCTTTTTCTCAACATTTGGCAGACTTTTTATTAGGGAAAGGCAAGGTCAAAGTGCCTAATGTTGAAATGGTTACACTTGAAAAACAATATCCAGTTAAAAATAAAATCGTAATCGATGTAAATAAATCAATTAATGAAAATCATTAAGGAGAATATTGATGAATAAAATATTATTATGGTTAGTGGTTTTGACAATGAGTTTTGTCTCGGTTTCTATGGCAGAATTAAGTCTTTCAGAGTCCAGATGGACACAAGAGGCTTATGATTTAGCGCATTCTGGTGACGCCAATAAAGGTAAAAAATTAGCTAAAAAATGTGGCTCTTGTCATGGCGATAATGGGGTCAGTGAAGATAACGAAACTCCAAGTTTAGCAGGACAAAAAGCAGCTTATACTTTTAAGCAAATTTATGATTATAAAAATAAAATTCGTGCCAATAAGACGATGTATAAAAAAGTCAAAAAAATAAATATTCAAGATATGGCGAATATTGCTGCTTGGTATCAAACCCAACAAGGCGAGAAAAAAATGAGTAATAATAGCGTCCCCACAATGGTTAGTAACGGCGATAAGAAACGATTTTTGATTGCTTGTAATATGTGCCATAATCCACAAGTGATGAACGGAGGATTTCAAGTTCCGATTTTAGCAGGGCAAAAAATTGATTACTTAATTGAAACCTTAACTGCCTTTAAAGAAGACGATAGAGAAAATGACGAATATAGAGTAATGCGTGATATTGCCAAGCAATTAAGCGAGGAAGAAATTAAAACCATTGCTAAATATTATGCCGCTAAGGTGATTATTGAGGATGAGTAAGTCAAAAATATTTATACTAGTTGTGATTGGTAGCGTGGCTGCTTATGTGATGGGCTCATTTATGATAAATATGGGTCGTGATATGAGCAAAATGACCAATTCAGTAGTGCAAATGACTCAAGATGTGCATAGTATGTCAATCAATATGAATGCTATGGCAGGAGATATGCTAGTGATGGCAAAATCCATGGTTGATGGACAAAAAAAGATGGGTGATGATTTTTCCCAAGTCGCAAAAGATATGAATACTATGACAGGAAGCATGAAAAAGATGAGCGTTGACATGCATCACTTGGGGGCTTATATTAAAACTATGAATGCCAATATTGCAGTGATGAATCAGTCAATGGCGCGCATGAGTGGCGATATGGCAACAATGAACCAATCGATGGGGGCGATGCGTTATGACATTAACAAATTTACCAAGCCAGAAAATATTATGATACCTTTTATGCGTTGAAATATTAACTAAATTTTCTTATGTAAAATTGAGATTTTTAGAAGTATTGTTACAAACAATAAAAAGCCCGACAATAGTCGGGCTTTTGCATTTTGTTTGGAGGCTGGGACCGGAGTCGAACCGGTCTATAAGGCTTTGCAGGCCCCTGCATAACCGCTTTGCTACCCAGCCAAATTAGCTGCAAAATCGGTAATAAAAAAGCCTGTTTTAGTCCTTTTTTTTGGAGCAACAGGCTTTGAATTTGGAGCGGGAAACGAGATTCGAACTCGCGACATTCACGTTGGCAACGTGACGCTCTACCAGCTGAGCTATTCCCGCACAAGTGGCATATTATAATGTGTTTTTTATCAAAATTTGAATGTTTTTATGCCTTCTTTTAAATAAACAAAACCAGAATATAATGTCAGTAAAGTGGCGACGAGCAGCAGTGTAACGCCGATTTCAAAACTCGGTAAGCCAAAAAACGGCTGTTGATAGAGCAAAAACAAAATAGCAAAAATCTGCACAAAAGTTTTCACTTTGCCGACCAGTGAAACATTGATAGCCGAGCGCTGTCCAATAGCTCCCATCCATTCCCGCAGCGCCGACACCAAAATTTCCCGAGAAATAATAATCAGCGCGCAAACGCCGATATACCAATGGCTGCCGCTCGGATAATAATCCACCAGCAAAACTAAGGCCGTTGAAACCATCAATTTATCAGCAACAGGATCCAAAAAAGCCCCCAATTTTGAAGCCATATCAAGCTTTCTGGCAAGGTAGCCATCCAAATAATCGGTAATGCTAATCGCAGCATAAACCCCAGTAACCCAAAAATTTATCCAACTAAAATGCGGTGCAGCGCTATAATCAGGCTGCAAATAATATAGCACCACAAAAAGCGGTATCAGTGCAATTCTAGATAAAGTTAAAATGTTAGGAATCGTCATCATAAGGGCAAAAATAAAATAAAAGAAGACGAAAAAATATGGTGCGCTCGGCAGGAGTCGAACCTGCAACCGCTCGGTTCGTAGCCGAGTACTCTATCCAGTTGAGCTACGAGCGCAAATTTTTGTTTATAGGCGCGAACTACTGCGTTATTTTCCAGCCGGCGTATAAAAAATACTGCCTGCTAAAAAATGCCTTGTATTTCACGCCTCTAAACAAAAATTACATTTAAAGGCGCGAACTACTGCGTTATTTTCTAACTGGCGTATTACAATACTGCCGGCTAAAAAATGCCTTGTATTTCACGCCTCTAAACAAAAATTACAAAAAGACGCGAACTACTGCATTATTTTCTAACTGGCGTATAAAAAATACTGCCTGTTAAAAAATGCCTTGTATTTCACGCCTCTAAACAAAAATTATATTTAAAGGCGCAAACTACTGCGTTATTTTCCAGCTGGCGTATAAAAAATACTGCCTGTCAAAAAATGCTTTGTATTTCACGCCTCTAAACAAAAATTACAAAAAGACGCAAAATATGCAAGCGGGGGTATTATCGCTATATTTGTGGTAAAGGTCAAGTTAGATGTATTTTATTTTTGCAATAACCGAGCCAATTCATCGAGCTTTGCCATCCGTGAGCCTTTGATGAGTATGGTGCTGCCTTGGTTTTTGCTCAATATTTGTGCGGATAATTGCGCTAAATCGTCAAAGTGGATACCGCCATAATGTTGTGCTAATTCGCCGTAGGTGTAGAGTTTGTCGGTGGCGTTTTGTGCCAATTTACCGATTTGCTGGTGGAATTTTTTGCTATCAGCGCCAAGCTCTGCCATATCGCCAAGCACGGCGATTTTTTCGCCTTGGAAATTTTGCAATGTTGCTATTGCCGCTTGCATTGAGCTGGGGCTGGCATTGTAGCTGTCGTCAATAATTGTGAGGTTATTTTTGCGCACAAGGTTTAGCCGTCCGGGTTCGGCGCTGGTGTTTTGTAGGCCTTGAGAAATAGTGCGAATGTCAACGCCCAAAGCATAGGCACAAGCGCTTGCTGCCAAGGCATTGTCGATGTTGTGGCGGCCGAGTAGTTGCAAAGTTACTTTGATTTTTTCAGCGCCAATATTTAAGGTAAATTTATTGTTATCCACATTACTGGCAAAAATATCGCCGCCAGAGCCAAAGCTAATATCGCCTTCAAATTCGGTAATAGTGTTGACAATATTGATAGAATTTGGTGCATAAATTTCGCCTTTTGCTTTGATTAAATTGGCAAATCCACCAAATTCCCCGATGTGTGCATCCATCGCGTTCACAACCACAGCAACCGCAGGAACGGCAATGGCGCGTAAATATGCTATTTCTCCGAGGTGATTTGCCCCCATTTCAATCACGGCAAAGCGGTGTTTTTTTTGCAATTCAAGCAAAGTCAGCGGCACGCCGAGGTGGTTGTTGAGATTGCCACGAGTTGCCAAAGTTGGGGCTTTGAGATTGAGGATATTTTTCAGCATATTTTTAGTGGTGGTTTTGCCGTTGCTGCCAGTGATTGCCACTACTTTTGGGTTAATATTTTGGAGGTGATATTTGCTAATTTCTACCAAGGCATTTTGGGTATTTTGCACCAATAAAGTTGGCAATTTTGAGGCGACTTTTTTGCTGACAACAAGCGCCGCCGCCCCATTTTTTTCCGCCTCATTTATATAATCGTGAGCATCAAAATTATCCCCCACCAGCGCCAAAAATAGCGCCCCGTCCATCGGTTTGCGGCTATCAGTGCAAACCCCAGCAACAGCAACATCAGCAGAGTAATCGGTTTTTAAAATTTGAGCAAGAGTTTTGGTGGTGGTTTTCAGCATAAATATTTACAATTAATTTGCCTCATTATAAACACCTTCAAACAAGCAACAAACATCTACTTGCAAAATTTTGGCAATTTTCAGCAAATGCTCAACATTAAAATGCTTGTTATTTGCCATTTTTGCGAATGTTACGGTTAAATTCTATATAAATGGTTTATTTATCTCTGTTTATTGATTTGGCAATAAAAGTTTGACCGTATATTTGTTTATTCAGTGGGCAAATAGGGTATCTTTGTTCGCAGGTATTTGTATGTTTCACCACTTTTTTCTTGTCGGATTAAAAGAGTAATTAATATACCTTTTTGACCGGCTAACGAGTGTTGCACTTATAATGTGAATTTAAACAATCTCAATAAAGGCAGTAAAAATTATGTTATTAATTAGCGAAGTGATGATTGCAAATCCTGATTTGGATTCTTTTGAGGATTTGGTGGGGGTGTTGAAAACGATTGCTGGGCAGTCGGATGAGCGGTTTTTTCAGATGGATGTAAAGCCAGATTATGGCGATACTCCTGAGAATTGGGAGGATCGTTTGGAGGCAGCTTTTTACTAAGAGATTATAGGATTTAAAAATTGGTCATTACAACTTAATCGCATTTAAAACTATGCTTAATCTGCACCTGTAAGAGTTTGAGTTGTTATAACTCTAAAATTAAATGCCGCGTAGCAGCTCGTTGATACCGACTTTGGAGCGAGTTTTTGCGTCCACTTGTTTGACAATCACTGCGCAATAAAGCGAATAGCTGCCGTCTTTAGAGGGCAAATTGCCAGAAACAACCACCGAGCCAGCCGGAATTCTGCCATAACTAATTTCGCCCGTTTCACGATTGAAAATTTTGGTGGATTGGCCGATATAAACGCCCATTGAAATCACTGCGCCTTCTTCAACAATTACCCCTTCAACCACTTCCGAGCGCGCGCCGATAAAGCAATTGTCTTCAATAATTGTGGGGCTGGCTTGCAAAGGTTCTAAAACGCCGCCAATGCCCACGCCGCCTGACAAATGCACATTTTTGCCAATTTGTGCGCACGAGCCGACAGTCGCCCAAGTATCGACCATTGTGCCCGAATCTACATACGCGCCGATGTTGATATACGAAGGCATCAGCACCGTATCCTTGCCGACAAATGAGCCACGCCGCGCGCTTGCTGGCGGCACAATTCGCACTCCTGCTTCGCTAAATTCAGCGGCACTCATATTGGCAAATTTTGACTCAACTTTGTCATAATATTGGGTAAATCCGCCGGACATCGGCACATTGTCTGCCAATCTGAAAGACAGCAAAACCGCCTTTTTGAGCCATTCGTTAACAACCCAATCGCCCACGCCTCGTTGCTCTGCCACGCGAGCTTTGCCTATATCCAGCAGATGAATTGCCTCGGAAACTGCCGTTTTGATTTCGGCGCTGGCATTTTGTGGTGTGAGATTTGCGCGATCTTCAAAAGCTGCTTCAATAATATTTTTCATTATAATTTTGCTTATTTTAAAACAGAATATTATAGCAGAGACGGCAGTTAATGTTCGTGGGAATGGTTGTGATGATGCTCGTAAGTTGCCATTAAATCGTCCATTTGTTCGGCAAATAAGTGGTTGAATTGGCGGTCTTTAATGATGGTTTCTGGTTGCCCCATACAACAAATATGGTGGTAGAGGCATAAAACTTGCGTGGATTCTCGCATCACTCGATGCAGGTCGTGGGAAATCATCAACACCGCAGATCCTTGCTGCTGGTGAATATCTTGGATGAGTTTGTATAATTGTATTTGCCCGTTGACATCAAGATTTTGCGCAGGCTCGTCCAGAATAAGCACATCAGGCTTGCATAACAAAGCACGAGTGAGTAATAAGCGTTGCAATTCGCCGCCAGATAGGTTTTTTAAAGCAGAGTTCAGCAGGCTGTCGATGCCAGTTAATTGCGCTGTTTTGTGTAGGAAATCTTTTTCAATTTTTTGATTCAAATTCAGAAAATCAAGCACACAAATCGGCATAAATGGATTGGGAATAAAACTTTGCGGAGTATAGCCAATTTTGATATTTTTGCGCTTCCAAACCTTGCCACTATCGGCTTTGATTAGCCCCAATAAAACCTTGATGAGCGAGCTTTTGCCAGCACCATTTGGGCCGATAATGGTGATAAATTCGCCCTGTTTCAGCTCAAAACTAACCTTGTCAAGCACGGTTTTTTGCTCGTGTTTTAGGCTAACATTTTCGGCGCTGATTAGGGCTTTGTTTGTGGTCATTTTGACGCTTAAAATAAAGCCTATTTTATACCGCTTATGGGTAAAATTTTCCGTATGTTAAAGCAACTCATTTTATTGGACGGTTCGGCCTTTTTATTCAGAGCCTATTTTTCCACTATTTCGCAAAACCTAAGCAACGATTCCGGCTTTCCAACTGGGGCAATGTTTGGCGTGGTTGGAGCAATTAAGCAGTTACAACGGCAATATCCACAGGCAAGAATTATTGCAATTTTTGACGCAAAGGGCAACAACCATCGGCACAAAATTTACCCAGATTACAAGGCGCATCGCAAGCCAGCTGAAGATGATTTAGTGGTGCAAATTGAGCCTTTATATGAAATTATCAGGGCAATGGGGATGCATTTTATTTGCGCTGATGGAGTTGAGGCAGACGATGTAATTGCCACATTGTCGCAAGTTGCCAACAAGCACAAAATCAAAACTATTATTGCCAGCAGTGATAAAGATTTAATGCAATTGGTTGGCAACAATATTTCCCAATTGGATATGCAAAGCAAATTATACGATCGCTCGGCAGTGATTGAAAAAATGGGGGTTGCGCCAGAACGCATTTTGGATTTATTAGCGCTCACGGGCGACAGTGCCGACAACATTCCGGGAGTTCCAAGTGTTGGTCCAAAAACAGCGGTTAAGTGGCTTGAACAGTTTGAATCTATTGAAGGAGTTAAGCAAAATGCTGCCAAAATCGATGGTAAAGTTGGCGAAAAATTACGCCAGAGTTTTGCCAAATTAGATATGTCATATCAATTAGTGCAACTTAAATTTGATGTGGAATTGCCTTGTAATATTTTGGACGATGAGCCCAAAGCTGATGAAGTAAAACTTGCCAGTCTTTATCAGCAATACGGTTTTAAAAAATGGCTTTTAGAATTGGATTCTGCACCAGTTCCAGCTGCAAATTCAACATCAATAGTAGCGCCGACAGCACAAGCACCAACAGCGTTAGAATCTGGCTGGATAAACGCATACAGCCAAAATGTCATACTTAAACAAAAAGATTTTGACAATCTAATACAGCGCCTATCAGCAAGCAAAAGTTTGGTGTTTGATTTGGAAACCAACTCGCTTGATTATATGAATGCGCAAATTGTAGGCTGGGTATTTTTGCTGGATAAAGACAGTTTTTATATCCCTGTTGCTCACGATTATATTGATGCACCAAAACAGCTGGATTTTGACGCTGTGCTTGCCGCTTTGCAGCCAATTTTGGAGGATAAATCCATCGGTAAAATCGGGCAAAATCTTAAATACGACAGTCATATTTTGGCGAATTATCAGATTACTTTGCAAAACATTACTGATGACACGATGATAAAGTCGTATTGCCTAAATTCAGTAGCCTCACGGCATAATATGGATGATTTATCTGCGCATTATTTGGAGCATAAAACTATCCATTTTACTGATGTTGCTGGCAAAGGAAAAAAGCAGCTTACTTTTAATCAGGTTGACCTCAAAATCGCTGCCCCTTATGCTTGTGAAGATGTAATTGTAACGCAAAAACTCAATCAAGTTTTGGCACAAGAAATCGTCAAATATCCAGATTTATACAAGCTATATTTGCGACTTGAATTATCGCTAATCCCTGTTTTGGTGCGAATGGAGCGCAACGGAGTTGAGCTGGATGCCAAGATGCTTGGCGTTCAGCAAATTGATATTGTTAAACAAATGGATGGCATTCGGGCGCAAATATTTGAGCTGGCAGAGCAAGAATTTAATCTGGAATCGCCCAAGCAAGTTGCCCAAATTTTATTCTCAGAAGAGGGATTGGGGCTTGAGCCGAAAAAGAAAACTCCAAAAGGTGTGCCGTCCACCAACGAAGAATCGTTGAAATTATTAGCCCATCCATTGGCAGATTTAATTTTGAATTATCGCACCTTGACCAAACTCAATTCTACCTACCTTGAAGCGTTGCCAAAGCAGATTGATTTGAAAAGCAAACGCCTACACACCTCATACCATCAGGCTTTGACGGCAACTGGCAGACTCTCATCTTCCAACCCAAATTTGCAAAATATCCCCATTCGCACCAAAGAGGGCGCGCGGATTCGTTCAGCTTTTATTGCCCGCGCGGGCTTTGTTATTGTTGCCGCTGATTATTCGCAAATTGAGCTGCGAATTATGGCGCATATTGCCAAAGACCAGAGCTTGTTAGATGCTTTCAACAACGATGCCGATGTCCATAATGCCACGGCAGCAATGATGTTTTGCGTGCCGATTGAGGAGGTTAGTCGTGAGCAAAGACGCAATGCCAAGGCTATTAATTTTGGCTTAATTTACGGTATGAGCGCTTTTGGTTTAGCCAAGCAAATTGATGTTTCACGCACCGAAGCCAAGCAATATATCGATGCCTATTTTGCCAATTATCCGGGCGTGGCGCAATATATGGACAATATTAAGGAGACTGCCAAAGCCCAAGGTTTTGTAGAAACAGTGATGGGCAGGCGCTTGTATTTGCCGCAAATCAATGCCAAAAATAAAATGCTGCAACAACATGCCCTGCGCACCGCCATCAACGCTCCGATGCAAGGTTCTAGCGCCGATATTATCAAACAAGCGATGCTCGATGTTGACGGATGGATTGGCAAAAATAACCCTGATATTAAGATGATTATGCAAGTTCACGATGAATTGGTTTTTGAAGTAAAAGCCGCCAAAGCCGATGAATTTTCCAGCAAAATCCAAGCGCTAATGCAAAACACTTACCAATTAGACATCCCCCTAAAAGTTGACATCAACGCCGGTAATAATTGGCAACAAGCACATTAAAGTTATTTATAAAGCAAAAAAAATAATCACAATCCTTGTTTTTGTTTAGAAAAAAGGCGCTTGTTATGACTATAATAACGCCAATGAATATCCAGCAATTACTGCAAAATGTTGTCAGCACTGAATTTGATTTTATTGTTGACGGCTTGTGCCTTAACTCTAAACAAGTGCAAAATGGCGATGTTTTTGTTGCCTTGCAAGGCGCAAATAGTCACGGTTCAGACTATATTGAGCAAGCGATTGACGATGGTTGCGTTTGTGTTTTGCTTGATTCAAAAGATTTTGAGTGCGGCGTTCCCACTATTCGCATTGATAATTTATCCGCACATTTGCCAACTCTGGCTGCTAATTTTTACCCCGATGCCAAAAAAGTCAACATTATCGCAATTACCGGAACCAATGGCAAAACTTCTGTGGCATGCTTCATCTCGCAATTATTGACAATGTTGGGCGTGCAAAACGGGCTTATCGGCACGCTGGGAATAAGCAATTCCGAACAAAAATCTGCGCAAACCACGCCTGATATTTTGACCTTATATCGCACTTTATATGGCTATCAAAAAGACGGAATTAG
>VSKZ01000025.1 GCA_008364125.1 Candidatus Thioglobus sp.
AATCCAAGATTCGCTATCGCCAATGTGCAAGCGCCCTACCACTGTTTTCAGCCCTTCTAAAACCTCAACAATCTCAGAGTCGCCACGCTGGTCAATTATTCTTGCTTTAACTCTGTCTCCGTGAAAAGCTTGCTTCATTTGATAAGCAGAAAGGCGCAAATCATCGCCACCTTCGTCCAATATTACAAAGCCAAAACCCTTTGGATTAGCGTTGATAATACCGGTCATAATGTCTTTTTGCTCGTCAAAAACCTGATACAAACCCTCACGATCCATACTCAATTGACAGTCGCGAACCATCGCTTTTAGGCGGTGTGTTAGTGGTTTTTTCTGCTTGCCATCAAGCTCCAATTCATCAACTAAATCATAAAAAGAAAGGGGTTTGCCCTTAATTTTATCAATAATGTATTCCCTTGATGGGATTGGGTTTTCGTATTTATCTGCTTCTCTTTTTTGGTGTGGATCGCTCATAATTTTTACTCGTCAAATGGATGGTTTAAAATAAGTGTTTCATCGCGATCAGGACCAGTAGATAAAATATCTATAGGTAAATTTGAAAGCTCTTCAATTTTGCGGATGTAGTCTTGCGCCTGTTGCGGAAGATGGTCAAATGATTGAATGCCGATAGTGGATTTTTTCCAGCCCGGCATTTCAATATATACAGGATTTGCAGCAGCGTAATCACGGACATCATAAGGCGGGGTGGTGATTTGCTTGCCGTTTAGTTCGTAAGCTATGCAGATTTTGATGCTTTCAAGTGAGTCCAGCACATCTAATTTTGTGAGGCAAATTCCAGTTACCGCATTCAAATTAAACGAGCGTTTTAGCCCGACCATATCAAGCCAGCCGCAACGCCGCTGCCGCCCAGTAGTAGCGCCAAATTCACAGCCAATAGTGCCAAGCACTTTGCCAATTGCATCACCTTTATCGCTGGCAACATCGTAAGGTAATTCTGTTGGAAATGGCCCGCCACCAACGCGAGTTGTGTAAGCTTTGACAATCCCAATAACGCAATCAATGTCAGTTACTCCAACACCAGATCCAGTAACAGCGCCGCCGGAAGTGGTGTTGGATGAAGTTACAAACGGATAAGTTCCTTGATCAATATCTAGCAACGACCCTTGTGCGCCTTCAAATAAAATATTTTGCTTGCTGGCAATATGCTGATGAATTTGCTCGGTAACATCGCTAATCATCGGCACAATTGTCTTTGCTTGCTCCGATGCCTGCGCTAAAACGCTATTGTAATCTAACGCCTCAGCGCCATAATAGTTGCTTAATGAAAAGTTGTGATATTCCATCACTTCACCCAATTTTTCGGCAAAAGATTTTAAATCCAACAAATCGCCTACGCGCAAGCCACGGCGTGCCACTTTGTCTTCATAAGCAGGGCCTATGCCTTTGCCAGTAGTGCCGATGGCAGATTTGCCGCGTTTAGCCTCACGAGCATTATCAAGGGCAATATGGTAAGGCATAATCAGTGGACAGGCTGGAGAAATCTTCAAACGCTTTGCAGCATCAACGCCACTTGCTTCCAATTCACTCAATTCTTCAATCAATGCCGACATTGAAAGCACCACCCCATGTGCGATTAAGCACTCAACATTGCTGCGTAAAATGCCTGATGGGATAAGGTGTAATACGGTTTTTTTGCCGGCAATTACCAAGGTGTGGCCGGCGTTGTGGCCGCCTTGAAAACGCACCACGCTTGAAGCTTTGTCGGTAATTAAATCAACCACTTTACCCTTGCCTTCGTCGCCCCATTGAGTGCCGATAATGACTACATTTTTTGACATATATTTGTTTCCTAATTATTCCGTTTGTGATAAAAATTTTAAATCAAACGAAAAACCTGTTGCCGCTCTGGATTGCCCAAATGACGCGCTAATTCCGTTGTAGCGTCCGCCTTGCGCCAAGGCTTTAGAATAATTTTCGTTGTAAGCTGAAAACACAACGCCAGTATGATATTCGTAGGTTTTGAGCTCAGCAAAATCAAACACAATTTTAACCTCTTTACTGTCAAGTTTTTGCTTAATTTTTGTTAAATCAAGGATAGCTTCTTGCGCCCCTGGCAGGTCTTTAAACAAAACTAATGCTTCATCTAAAACGCTGCTATCACCTTCTAAATTCATCAAAGCAGTAAATTTATCCGCATTTTTTAACGCATTGTTTTGCAAAAATACTGCCAAATCTGGGGTTGAACGCTTGGAAAAAATATCTCTAAGTGTTGCTGTTTTATCGCTATCCAACTGTTCGTTTTTAACCAAAGCAGCAAACACAGCAACATTACCCAAACTTAAAACAAGCGGATTGATATTGAGCAATTTTAGGCTTGCTATCATTAGCTCAATAACCTCAACATCAGCACTAATATCAGCACAGCCGTATAATTCTGCACCAGCTTGAATAGGCGATCGAGAAGTGTAAAAATCATCAGCCTTAGTTTGTAAAACAGCGTTTATATAACAATATTTTGCAATTTTATTGCGATTTGTTTTAGCATCAATACGGGCAATTTGCGGAGTAATATCAGCATGCACGCCAATCATTTTGCCGCTGGCAGGGTCTAAGAATTTAAAGGTTTTTTCATCCACAGAAGCGCTGGTAAGTAGCAAGGATTCAACATTTTCCACCAGTGGAGGAATCACCAATTCAAAGCCTTTTTTACCATATAAATCAAGCAGTTGGCGGCGCATAGATTCAAACGCCAACGCCCTATTGCCAGTCAACTCATCAATGCCCTCAGGAAGTTGCCAAATACTCATTAATGTTACTTATTTTTTGGGTTGAAATATTTAAAAAACTCTGTATCTGGGCTTAATATGATTATGTCGTTTTGCTGCGAAAATGATTTTTTGTAGGATTCAAGTGAGCGATAAAACGAATAAAACTGCGCGTCTTCGGTATAGGCTTTGGCATAATTATTGGCAGCTGTTGCATCACCTACACCACGGATTTTTTCAGAATCCCTATAAGCATTTGCTAAAATAATAGTGCGCTCTTTGTCGGCTGTGGCGCGGATAATCTCAGCCTCTTCTGCACCTTTTGACCTAAATTCTTTGGCAACTCGTTGGCGCTCAGATTGCATCCTGCGGAAAACTGAATTGCTGACTTTTTGCGCCAAATCAATACGCTTAATACGCACATCTACAATTTTTATGCCAAATTCCAAAACATCATTTTTTGCCAACTTAGTAACATTTGCCATAATTTGTGCGCGTTCGCCAGAAACCACTTCTACAATAGTGCGCTTAGAAAATTCACTTTTAAGTCCAGCTCTGATAATTTGCGCCAGACGGCTGTTGGTTCTCGCCAAACTGCCGCCGGTGGATTTGTAAAATTGCTCAACATCAGTAATACGCCATTTGACAAAAGAATCAACGATTACATTTTTCTTTTCTCCAGTTAAAAACTGGTCTGCAGGGGCATCAAGAGTCTGAATGCGTTTGTCGAACTTAACCACATTATTGACAAATGGGGTTTTGAATTTAAGCCCCGGTTTGCTGTCAATGGCAATTATTTCACCCAAACGCAACTTGATGGCAATTTCTGTTTCGCTCACTGTATATAGCGCCGAGCTTAAAATAAATAGCGATAGTGCTAAAATAATTAGTGTGATTTTTTTCATTATCTGACCTCTCTATTGCGGAAAACATTTCTAATTCCGCCTTGTTTGTTTTCTTCTGATTTAGTAGTTTTAGCACCACTCTCGGCTGTGTTTTGCTGCCTGTTTTCTAACAATTTATCAATCGGCAAATACATCATGCTATTTGCTTTTGAGTCAACCACCACCTTGCTTGTGTTAAATAATACTATTTCCATAGTTTCGCGATATAAGCGCTCTTTGGTAACTGCTGGGGCTTTTTTATACTCGCCCAAAATTTTGCTAAAACGCACAGCCTCACCTTCAGATTTGGAAATAACTTTTGATTTGTAGGCTTCAGCTTCTTGCAACATACGCGCCGACTCGCCTCGAGCCTGTGGCAACACGCCGTTAGAATAAGTTTCTGCTTCGTTGATTAGACGCTGCCTGTCTTCACGCGCTTTAACCGCATCGTCAAATGCAGCTTGCACCTGCTCTGGAGGCTGCGCGTCTTTCATATTAACAGTGGTAATCTCTAAACCTGACTGATAACTATCAAGCAAAGCTTGCGATTTTTCTTTGATTGATTGCGAAACCACGGTGCGATTTTCAAACAGATAATCCATATCATCTTTGCCCACTACTAAGCGAATTGCACTCTCAACCACGCCTCTAAGAGTGTTGTCTGGATTGGAAATATTAAACAAATAATCTTTTGCACTATTAACTTTATATTGTATTGAAAATTTAGCGTCAACGATATTTTCATCTCTGGTCAACATCAACGATTCTGAGAAAACATTGTTAGAAAATCTGTTTTTTTGGTTGGTGCGAAAGCCAATTTCTGCCGGTCTGATTTGGTCAACATTTACTTTAATGACGCTCTCAATTGGATAGGGAATATGCCAGTGAGGGCCTTGCGAGTTTTCCTCTTGAAAAGCACCAAAACGCAGCACCACGCCTTTTTCAGCTGGGTCAATGATATAAATACCCGATGCAATCCACAATAAAATAATAATAAATAATATGTATTTAAGTCCGCCGAATGTCGGAGAGAGTTTGTTTTCGGCGCCTGAATTTGAATTACCGCCAATCACGCTGCTGAATTTGTCTTTAAAATCTTTAATCACTTTGTCCAGCTCTGGCGGAGTTTGATTGTCGCTACCCCAAAGGTTGTTTTTGTTGTCATTCGTAGTCATAAAAAATTCCATATAAGTTGCAAAACCTAAATTATTTTACCCAAACAAACATCATTATTTGAGCTATTATTTGTAATTATTGTGGGGTCTGTTGATGATGGTCGGTGGCTTGCTGAAATTGATGGGCAATGTTGAGTAATTTTGCCTCACTCCAATAGTTGCCGATTAGTTGCAAACCCACAGGCAAATTCTGTGAAAACCCTGCTGGGATACTCATTGCCGGCAATCCAGCGAGATTAGCGCTGAGGGTGTAGATGTCTGCTAAATACATATCTACTGGGTTTTTTATTGAGCCTAAATCCCAAGCTATGGTTGGTGAAACTGGCCCCATAATCACATCAACATCGGCAAAAGCGGCTTTAAAATCATCACTAATAAGGTGGCGGATTTTTTGTGCTTTGAGATAATAAGCATCATAATAGCCGGCTGAAAGTGCGTAAGTGCCAATCATAATGCGGCGTTTTACCTCTTCGCCAAAACCCTCAGTGCGTGAACTCAAATACAAATCGTCCAAATCTTTTGGATTATCACATCGATGACCAAAACGCACGCCGTCCATTCGCGATAAGTTTGAGGAGCATTCGCACGGGGCAACGATGTAATAAGCTGGGATTGCGTAGGCTGAATTTGGCAAAGAAATTTGCTTGACAGTTGCTCCAAGCGCTTCAAATTCCTTGACTGCTGCCAGCACCTTTGTAGCAACATCATCATCCAAACCATCAGCAAAAAACTCTTTGGGCAAGCCGATGGTAAGCCCTTTAATGGAATTGTTTAAATTAGCGCTATAATCTTGGGTTTTTTGCTGCGAGCTGGTGGAGTCTTTTTCGTCAAAACCTGCCATAACATTCAGCAGCAAAGCTGCGTCCTGAGCTGTTTGCGTAATCGGCCCGGCTTGGTCAAGGCTGGACGCATAAGCAATCATTCCATAGCGAGAGACGCGCCCATAAGTTGGCTTTAACCCAGTTATGCCGCATAAGCTAGCAGGTTGGCGAATCGATCCGCCGGTGTCTGTGCCGGTGGCGCAAGGGGCGAGGCGACCAGCAACTGCCGCTGCAGAGCCTCCAGATGAGCCGCCCGGTGTTTTTTTGCCATCCCACGGGTTGAGAGTTGCGCCGTAATAAGAGGTTTCTGTGCTTGATCCCATCGCAAATTCGTCCATATTGGCTTTGCCCAACATTACTAAATCTGCCTGATTGAGATTGTGGCTGACGCTGGCATCGTATGGGGCAATGAAGTTGTCAAGCATTTTTGAGCCAGCGGAAGTTTTCACTCCGTTGGTGCAAAAAATATCTTTGTGTGCGTAAGGGATTCCGGTTAATATGTTGGCTTTACCTTGGGCAATTTTATCATCAGCAGCGCGTGCTTGCTCGATTGCTAAGTCTGCGGTTACGCTGATGAAAGCGTTGAGATTTGAGCTATTGATGCGCTGTAAATAGTGCTGTGTTAATTCAACAGAGGAAAAATCGCGGTTTTTTAAACCTTGTGATAATTGTGCAATAGTCTTGTTGTGCATCACTCAATCACGGTTGGCACAAGATAATGGTGCTTGGCAGTTTGCGGCGCAATTGCCTGAAAAGATGCTGAATTATCGGTCTCGGTTATTTCGTCTTCTCTGAGGCGCTGAACCATATTTAGCGGGTGCGACATTGGCACAATATCATCGGTGTTAATGGCAGATAATTGTGCAGCAAGTGCCAAAATATTGTTCAGCTCTTGCGTGGTTTTATCCAAATCATCGCTGATATTGAGCTTGGCTAAATTGGCAATTTGTTTGACTTGGTCGTTGTCAATCATAATCTATTTACAAAAATGGCATCGAATTAATAGCACGCATTGGTCTGGTGAAAGTCGATCTAAGTAGCGAAATGTCTTTTTGCATCCACAGCATAGATTTTTGCATACCAATCATATTGTCGTTCATTTCTTGCATATTTCCAAGCATCGGTTTGAGGATGCTCATCTTGGCGTTAATTTGCGTCATATCAGCAGAAATATCGTCTAAGCGATTTAGTTTGTGCGTTATTCCAGCCATATTTTTGCTCATACTACGAATATCATTGCGCATATTTGCAACTGAAATACTCATATTTTCAACACTATTTGACAGCTTATTGACGCTGGCAACCATTGATGACATATTGTTGCCCATTTTTGGATCCATAGCGCTGGCAAGCTTGGTCATATCTTGGGTGATTGAATAAATAATCAAAAATCCACCAAAAGAAAGCATAGCAAAAATTATGATTGCTGGCATAAAAAAGCGCTCAAACTTGCTATCTGTGCGCTTGTTGGCGTGATCTTCCACTTCTTCCAACATTTTTTCCAAATCAGAAATGCTGGTGCTAATCATCACATCACTATCGTTGATTTTTTTGCTTTTAGCAGGTTTTTTGCTCACTTTGCTCACTTTGCTATCTTGATTTTTATTAGTTTTAGCTACGCTTTTGAGGTTCTTTTTCTCATCTTTTTTGTCGTCTTTTTTGTCATCTTTGTTCATAAAAAATCCTTAATTATTAATTCTAAATTCTGCACTTTATATTTGCTACTGATAAAAGCCTGTCCTAGTTTTTTCAGCAAAATTAAGCGTATCTCACCGTTAATGGCTTTTTTGTCAACACTCATAGCATTCATAAAATCTTGCTGGCCTATTTTACTGTTTATAGTCGTGGGCAAATTAGATTTTTGCAATAAATCTTCAACTTGGCTAACTTGCTCATCATCAATAAAACCCTCAGCTGCCGACAACTTCGCTGCCATCAACATCCCCACTGCAACTGCCTCGCCGTGCAAATATTCGCCATATCCCAAAGTATTTTCCAGCGCATGTCCAAAAGTATGCCCAAAATTTAGCAAAGCACGCTTGCCAGATTCGAGCTCATCTTGCGCCACAATTTTGGCTTTATCAACACACGACTGATGCACAATTTTCACAATCATCTCTTTATCACGCGCCATCAAATCGGGCATATTTTTCTGCAAATAAGCCAGCAAATCACTATTGCCCAAAAGCCCATATTTAATCACCTCTGCCATCCCTGCCGAATATTGCCGAGCGTCCAAAGTGTCAAGGCTGTCAACATCAATCAGCACACATTTTGGCTGATAAAAAGCGCCAATCATATTCTTGCCCAGTGGGTGATTTACCCCAGTTTTGCCGCCCACACTTGAATCAACTTGCGCCAGCAAAGTGGTTGGAATCTGAATAAAATTCACCCCACGCTGATAACTCGCTGCCGCAAAACCAGCCATATCGCCGACCACGCCGCCGCCCAGAGCAATCAGCGTGCAAGTCCTATCAAACTTTGCCTCCAACAATGCAGTGAAAATTTGCTCAACTGTGTTCAGCGTTTTAAATTCTTCGCCATCCGGCAAAATCACATTTTGCACCGCAAATCCATCCAGCAGCCCCAGCACCTTTTGCAAATATAGCGGCGCTACGGTGGTATTGCTAACAATCATCACCTGTTTGCCACTGATGTGTTTGCGCAAATAATCCGCCTGCATCAACAGCCCCCTGCCAATATAAATGGGATAAGATTTTGCGCCGAGATCTAAATTCAGTGTTTTCATATTATTTATTTTAAGCAAATTTACGCACTTCGCCGCTACCATCAATATTTTCAATGCATCTGCCGCAAAGCTCTGGGTGTTTGTTATTTGTGCCGATGTTTTTTTGCTGATGCCAGCAGCGGGTGCATTTTTGCTGGTTTGATTTGCTAACTTTAATCATCACCCCAGGAACAGCCTCAATACAGCCGTCTGCTTGCTCAATCGGGTGAACGCTGGCAGCGGAGGTGATAAAAATAAATCGCAACTCATCGCCAAAGCTCTCCAACAAACTACACCAAAACTCATTACAATACAAATCAATACTGGCTTCTAATGATGAGCCAATGGTTTTATTATTACGCAATTCTTCAAGTTCTTTATGAATTGATTTGTTTATTTTCTTTATTTCATTTATCTTATTTAGTTTGTTTTCAAAATTTGGCTCAGTATATTTATAAAATTCATCTAATCCTTTATAAAATTCATCTTCTAAAAAAATACTTTCATCAGGTTCGTGCGGCATAACCTGCCAAACTTCTTCAGCGGTAAAAGACAAAATTGGTGCTAGCCAGCGCACCATTGCTTGAGATATATGATACAAAGCTGTTTGTGCGGAACGCCTTGCAATTGAGTTTTTTTGACAAGTGTATTGGCGGTCTTTGATAATATCAAGATAAAATCCACCTAAGTCATGTGTGCAAAATATCATAATACATTTAATAACATTATGGAACTCATATCTATCATAAAATCCAGTAATCTGCCGTTGCAAAATTTCAGTATTACCAACAATCCACTGGTCTAATTCCAGCATATCTTTTTCTTTTACCATATGTTCATCAGGCTTAAAATCATACATATTCGCCAGCATAAAACGCATTGTGTTGCGAATGCGGCGATACGAATCCGCAGCGCGACCTAAAATTTCATCGCTCACTGTTACTTCGTTTGTGTAATCGGTTGAGGCAACCCACAGGCGCAAAATATCAGCGCCAAGATTATTCACCACTTTTTGCGGACTGACCACATTGCCGAGTGATTTGGACATTTTTCTGCCGTCTTTGTCAACCACGAAACCATGCGTTAATACTTGTTTATAAGGCGCTTTACCGCTGATTGCCACCGCTGAAAGCAGCGAAGATTGAAACCAGCCACGGTGCTGATCTGATCCTTCAAAATACAAATCTGCTGGCGATGAAAGCTCCGCTCTTTGCTCTAAAACGGCAAAATGCGACACTCCAGAATCAAACCAAACATCCAGAGTATCGGTGGTTTTTTCATAATTATTCGCCTCATCGGCTGACAAAAAATCAGTAATATCAGCTTCAAACCAAGCTTCAATACCGTTTTTTTCAATCATCGAAGCGACTTTGGCAAATAATTTTTGCGTATCTGGATGCAGTTTGCCGGTTTGTTTATGCACAAATAAAGTAATTGGCACGCCCCAAAATCGCTGCCGTGAAACACACCAATCTGGGCGATTGCCAACCATAAGTTCAATCCGCTTTTTGCCCCAATCTGGAATCCAATCAACTTGGGTAATTTGCTTATTTACCGCATCGCGCAAGCCATTTTTCGTCATTGAAACGAACCATTGCGGAGTTGCCCGAAAAATTACTGGGGTTTTGTGGCGCCAACAATGTGGGTAAGAATGTTGCAATTCTTCGTGTTTAATCAGGGTATTTTTTTGCGCTAAAATTTCAATCACGCTGGCATTTGCTTTGAAAATAAATTGCCCAGCGAATAATTTTGTATCAGCAAAAAACACGCCGCGCCCATCCACCGGACATTCCACCGGTAAATCGTATTTTAGTCCAACGGCAAAATCTTCCTGACCGTGTGCTGGCGCAGTGTGAACCGCTCCAGTTCCAGCATCGGTGGTGATATGCTGACCCAAAATAATCGGCACTTGCTTGTCATAAAACGGGTGCTGAACTTGCAAACCTTCCAGCTCGCTGCCAGTAAAAACCTGCTTGCCAATGCTGTTTTCAAAGCCATAGCGGCTGAGTGAATTTTCTGCAAGTGCTTTGGCAAGCAGCAAATATTCGCCATCAACTTTTGCCAAAATATATTCCAATTCTGGGTGCAATGCAACCGCCTCATTCGCCGGCAAAGTCCACGGCGTAGTAGTCCAAATAACCACGGAAACAGGCGCGTCAACGCCAAATTTTGCATTATCTATAAAGGTAAATTTAACATCAATTGCAGCGGATTTTTTGTCTTTATATTCCACCTCAGCCTCTGCCAGTGACGAGCCACATTCGGTGCACCAATGCACAGGTTTGTAGCCTTTTTCAAGGTGATTATTTTCAACAATTTTGCCCAAAGCCCGAACAATATCAGCCTCGTATTTAAAATCTTTGGTGAGATAAGGATTGCCCCAATTCGCTAAAATTCCCAAACGCTGGAAGTCTTGTTTTTGTTTTTCCACTTGAATATCAGCGTATTTGCGGCACTCTGTTCTAAATTGGTTGGCATCAATTTTTTGCCCAACCTTGCCTTTTTTCTTCTCCACATTTAGCTCAATCGGCAAGCCGTGGCAATCCCAACCCGGCACAAATGGCGCGTCAAAACCGCTCAATGATTTGGATTTAATCACAATATCTTTCAGAACTTTTTGCAACGCATGCCCAATATGAATATCGCCATTCGCATACGGCGGACCATCGTGCAAAATGAATTTTGGCTTACCCGCATTTTTCTCACGAATGCGCTGGTAAAGCTCATCGCCTTGCCATTGTTTTAAAAAATTAGGCTCACGATTAGCAAGATTTGCCTTCATCGCAAACTTAGTAACAGGCAAATTTAGAGTAGATTTGTAATCAGACATCGGGCAATTTATATAAATAAAGCCATAATTATACTTTTAGACACTTGGCGCATTTCACAATTTGTGGGCTAATTTTTTTTGATTTCATTGAGTGTAAAAACAAGACAAGCAATCTAATCAATTTTTGACAAACAATGCAATTGATTCAACATGGGCAGTTTGCGGAAACATATCCATCACTCCTGCGGTTTCTAATTTATATCCAATTTCAATTAATTTTTCAGTATCTCGCGCCAAAGTTGCAGGATTGCACGATACATACACCAAACGCTCAACGCCTAATTTTGGCAATAATTCCACAATTTCAAGCGCACCACTTCTGGCAGGGTCAATCAGGGCTTTGTTATAAGTTTTGCCACGAAACCACTCAAAACCAGTAACTTCTTCGAATAAATCGGCTTTATAAAAATCCACATTTTGAATGTCATTTTTCTGCGCATTGGCTTTGGCGCGTTCAATCAAGCCGCTATCGCCCTCAACGCCCACCACACATTTGGCATATTTGGCAATCGGCAAAGTAAAATTGCCCAATCCGCAAAATAAATCAATCACTGTATCCGTGCCATCAAGCGCCAATAATTCAAGCGCTTTTGTAACCATTTTTTTGTTAAGCTCAAAATTCACCTGCGTAAAATCGGTGGGCAAAAACTCCATTTTAATATTGTGCGCTGGATGCGAATAACTCAAAATAGCGGTGGAATTTAAAGGTTTGACCGTGTCTTCGCCGCCACTTTGAGTATAAAAAATCACCCCCAATTGTGCCTCGCAATCTGTCAATATTTGCTCATCTTTTGCACTAAAAGGCGCTAAATGCCGCAAAATCAGCACAGAATTACCCTCGCCAACAGCCACCTCAATCTGCGGAATTTGCGATTTTATCGACAGCTTGCCAATGCAATCGCCCAGCACAGTTAGGTTATCGCCCAAAGACGGATGCAAAATCTCGCAGCGCTCCATATCCGCAATCCAGCCAGTTTTTTTCTCCCGAAAACCAACCAAAACCTTGCCTTTTTTTGCCACAAAACGCACGCCGAGCCTCGCTTTTCGCCGATAACCCCATTGCTCACTCTGCAACGGCTTCAACCATTTTTGCGGCTCGATTTTTGCCTGCTTCAAAAACGCATCTTTGAGCCACAAAGCCTTGTGTTTAATCTGATTTTCACCTGCTAAATATTGCAAAGAACAGCCGCCACAAACCCCAAACGCCGCACATTTTGGCGCAATTCTCTCAGCTGCTGGGCGCAAAATTTCCACCACATCCGCCTCTTCAAATTTCGCCCGAGAAAAACTGCGATTAGCAACAACTTTTTCACCCGGCAACGCCCCACTCACAAAAATTATTTTTTCCTCAAACCGCGCAATCCCCCGCCCCTCATCAGAAAACCTCTCAATTTCCAGCTCATAAGTTTTTGCTTTTATTTTGCGCCTTCTGCCCATTTTTGCCAAATCCAATAATTTAATCCAACAATTCCACCCAGTGCTTAACTGGGATTTTTGTGCCTTTTTGCAAGTGCATTAGGCAGCCGATGTTGGCAGTAACGATGATTTCTGGTTGGCTTGATTGCAGGTTTTTGAGCTTGTTTGCTTGCAATTGTTTGGACAGTTTTGGCTGGAAAATTGAGTAAGTTCCAGCAGAGCCGCAGCATAGGTGCGCATCTTTGACGGGGGCGGGCTGGTAGCCGAGTTTTTGCAATAACGATTCCACCAAGCCGCCGAGTTTTTGCCCGTGTTGCAGGGTGCAAGGCTCGTGATAGCTGATGTTTGCGGGTTGAGATTTTAGCGCGGACAAATCCTTATCTGCCAAAAATTCGGCAATATCTTGGGTTTTTGCGGCTATTTGCTGGGCTTTTTTGTGATAAATATCAGCCTCGTCAAACAGGTTCGGATAATCTTTTACCATCACCCCACAGCCGCTGGCGCTGGAAATAATGCACTCACAATCAATTTTTAGCCAAGCGTCAATGTTGGATTTGACTTTTTTCAGCGCATCCAAATTGGCGCTCAAATGCGCATCCACCGCACCGCAACACTGTTTTTGCCCAGTCTCAATCGCCTCAAACCCAAGTTTTGCCAAAATATTTTTGATGCTATGATTGATATTTGGCGCTAATATTGGTTGCACGCAACCGCCCAGCAGCAAGACTTTGGCGCTATTTTTGCTAGGCCGCTCGGGCTTGCTTTGCGATATTTTTGAATGCCGAAAAACCCTGCCGATTGGATTAAAAAGCAGCGGATTAGTAAGAATTTTGCGCACAAAATAGCGATAAATTTTTTGCCAAAGCCGGCGTTTTTGCTCCACCAATTCCCTGCCAATATCCAACAACTGCGCATATTCCACCCCAGACGGACAAGTCGTTTCGCACGAACGACAAGTCAAACAGCGATCCAAATGCGTCAAACTTTTGCTAGAAAAATCCCCACCCTCCAAAGCCGATTTAATCAAATAAATCCGCCCCCTCGGC
>VSKZ01000026.1 GCA_008364125.1 Candidatus Thioglobus sp.
AACAGAAGTGCATTTTTTAGTGCATATTTTCTTGGCGTCATATTGCCATTTCCACTGATGGCCAGTAACTTTTATTGTCATTTCTGCTTTGCTGGTGTCTTCCAAATCAATCAGCACTTTTGATGCTGGAACTGCCATTCCAATCAAAATAACGATTGGCACGATTGTCCATATTAATTCTGCTTTGGTGCTTTCATGAAAGTTTGCTGCGACTGCGCCTTTTGACTTTCTGTGCGCAAACAGCGAGTAAAACATTGCTCCGAATACTACAATTGCAATGGCAACTGAAACCCAAAATACCATCATATGTAAACCATAAATATCACGACTGATTGAGGTTACTCCCTCGGTCATATTGATTCCATATTCAGCCAGCGCATTAGTTGAAACTACTGCAACTAACAAGCCTAAAAAAGCCGTTAATCTTTTCATATATCCTCCAAAATAAAATTTATTCTTCTCGGTTCAAAATGCACTGTCGCACCAAAAACTATTTCGCATTATACTTATTTTTTTATAAAAAACAGGTTTTTTTAAAGTTCCGCACTTACTTATATATATCAAGTAAAATCGCTGACTATGTTCAAAAAATTATTAAGAATATCCATTATTTTGGCATTAGTTGTTGTGGTTTTAGGGGCTTATACTCGGCTTAGCGATGCTGGTCTTGGTTGCCCTGATTGGCCCACTTGCTACGGGCATTTAACTGTTCCAGATGCGCCAGAAGGCAGCAAAGTTAATGGCTTTGAGCGCCCACTTGAAGCCGTTAAAGGTTGGAAGGAAATGGTGCATCGTTATAGCGCATCGCTGCTCGGGCTGATGATTTTTGTGTTGTTTTTCCTTGTTTTCAGTGGCAAAACCAAACACCAACAACCTTCTGCATTGCCAGCATTTATCGCCTTTTTTGTGTTGTTGCAAGGCGCATTTGGGATGTGGACGGTAACGCTGTTGGTGCATCCTGGCATTGTTACCATTCATCTTATCGGCGGATTTAGCACCACGGCTTTGCTGGTGTGGCTGTTGCTTAACCAGCGCCGTCCGCCAATTATTCATAAACATATTTTAAAAAAACATCGGCAGCTAATTGTGGCAACTTTGTTGGTGTTGACAGCGCAAATTATTCTCGGCGGTTGGACTTCAACAAACTATGCGGCCTTGTCTTGCGGCGAGAATTTTCCAACTTGCTTGGGCGCTTGGTGGCCGCAAATGGATCTTGCCGGGGCTTTGTATTGGGGTCCAATTGGGACTAATTATGAATACGGGGTGCTGCCAGAGGCTGCCAGAGTTGGGGTGCAAATGTTGCATCGCATCGGCGCTTTGGTTGCTACGCTGACTGTTGTTACTTTAATTTATATGTTTCGCCACTATCAGCATATGCGTTCAAACTTGATGATTATTGCTGCGCTTTTATGTCTGCAAGTAGCTTTGGGGGTTGCCAATGTGCTATTTTCAATTCCGATGGCAGTGGCGCTGGCGCATAATGCAGTTGCGTTGTTGCTGTTTATCAGTGTTTTGGTGTTGCTGCACAAAGCTACTCCCAAAACCAACCTTAACTTTGCAATACCAGTTTCACCACAATAATCACTGTTGCAATAAAAGCGAGTGTCATAATAAAGCCAACAATAATATAAGCCCACGGACCTTGTTTTTCAGTGCGTTCAAAATCCTTTATCAAATCCTTTTTTTTGCCCACGCCAATCATTGCCGAAGTTACCGCTTTAAACACTTGTCCTAATCCTTTCATATAAGCCTCCTTATAAAGTTATCAATAAATAATGATCAACTAATAATGCTACAAATAATAGCATTAAGTAATTTACCGAAAATACAAAGGTTTGCCAAGCGCCGCGTTTGTCGTCTGGATTTGTATAGATTTTAATGGCATAACGCAAAAATATAGCCCCCAAAATCAGCGCTGAAAATAAATAAATTAGCCCCGACATCCCTGATAAATAAGGCAATAGCGTCACCAAAAATAGCAAAACGGTATAAAGTAAAATCTGCAATCTGGTGTAAGCCAAGCCGTGCGTTACCGGCAACATCGGCACGGCAACTTTTTTGTATTCCTCCACCCGAAATATTGCCAGTGCCCAAAAATGCGGCGGTGTCCAGACAAATACAATTAAAAATAGCAAAAACGCATATTCAATTTCATTAGTCCCAGCAACTGCCGTCCAGCCCAATATCGGCGGCGCTGCCCCTGCTGCCCCGCCAATCACAATATTTTGCGGAGTAGCGCGTTTCAAATACACAGTATAAATCAGCGCATAACCAATCAGCGAAGCAAAAGTCAGCAGCATAGTTAAAGTGTTGACAAATAGTTGCAAAATCCCCAAACCGAGCAGCCCCAAAAACACTCCCCAAACCAGTGCCTGATTGCGACTAACTTTGCCTTGTGGCAGTGGGCGCTGGTCAGTTCGTGACATTTGCATATCAATTTGCTCATCAACAATATGATTAAAAACTGCCGCCGATGCTGCCGCTAAACTAATTCCCATAGATGCCATCAACACCAGTAGCATATCGGGCAAATCAGGCGCTGGCACTGCCAAAAACATCCCTGCCACCGCCGTCAGTAAAATCAACGCAACTACTTTGAGTTTGCATAATCCGAGCAAGGCGCTAATCGCTGGCATATCCTACTCCTAACCGATGCGTGAATATTTTAACAGGCGATTTAAGTCTTTAAGCACGCGTTTGATATTGATATTTTTGCCAGCATAATGCAACATTATATTGCCTAACGGGTCAATCAAAAAGATAGTATTGGGCTCAAACTTTGCAAGTTTTTGTTGCAACTTAATACTCGGATGAGCAATCAGCAGCCCAGTTTGCCGAGCATTAGTAGCGCCATCAATTAGTAATATTCTTTGGATGCGACGCATATTATCGTTGGTCAAAATGCGGATGGTTTTCATATCTGCTAATGCTTTTGTGCAAGTGTTGCCACAGGTTTTGGCAGTATAAGCCAGCGTCCACAGCCCTTGCAAACTGGCAGTTTTGCTCTCAAAACGCACATCTTGTTTTTTGGTGGTTATAAGCGGATTAATAATCTTGCCGTAATTTATCGTATTGCTGGTGAACGCCGCTGGATACCAATAAAAAAACGCCGTTCCCAGAGCAATCGGCAACACAAAAGATGCCAGCAACAACCATAATTCTTTTTTAGCCCTCATCGCAATTCTGTTTATTTTAATTTGGCAAATGATACCCTAAACCTTGCAAAAATCAATTTTACGCCGACAGCAATTTTGGATGTTGAATTGAAATTGGTTGCTTAATAAAGTAGCTTATCTAACCTCAATTCCGGCAGCTCGCATCGCCTGTTTGGCTTGTTTGATGGTGTATTCGCCAAAGTGGAAAATGCTCGCTGCCAGCACCGCATCAGCGCCACCTTGCAAAATTCCAGCGGATAAATGTGCCAAATTTCCGACCCCCCCAGAAGCAACCACTGGCACTGAAACTACATCCGAAACTGCTTTGGTCAGCGCCAAATCAAACCCATTTTTGACCCCATCACAATCCATTGAAGTCAGCAAAACCTCGCCAGCGCCATTTTCACCCTCAGTCATTTTTACTGCCCATTCAACTGCGTCAATGCCAGTAGGATTGCGCCCTCCGTGAGTAAAAACCTGCCATTTATCAGCTGCCACTTTTTTTGCATCAATTGCAAGGACGATACATTGTGAGCCAAATTCTTCGCTGAGTTCGCGGATTAAATTTAGATTTGTGATTGCCGCAGAATTGACTGCAATCTTGTCTGCGCCTGCGTTTAACATCGCTCGCACATCGGCAGATTTACGGATACCGCCGCCTACTGTAAGTGGAATAAAAACCTGCTCAGCAATCGCCTCAACCATGGCAACGGTGGTGTTTCTGCCTTCGTGCGAGGCAGTAATATCTAAAAAAGTAATCTCGTCCGCACCCTCAATATCATAGCGCTTGGCAACTTCAACTGGGTCGCCAGCGTCTTTAATATCAACAAATTTGGTGCCTTTTACCACTCGTCCATCACGCACATCAAGACAGGGAATAATTCTTTTTGCTAAACTCATAAACTCATATTTTACCGTAGTCGGTATAATTCAAGTTTATGAATATCCCAAAACATATAGCAATTATTATGGACGGCAACGGCCGTTGGGCGAAAAAACGCAAGTTACCACGCATTGCTGGACACAAAAAAGGCGTTGGCGCAGTGCGCAATATTGTCAAACATTGCGGCAAAATTGGCGTTGAAACTCTGACTTTATTTGCTTTTAGCAGCGAAAACAAAAATCGCTCTACTGACGAGGTTTCTCTGTTGTTTAAATTGTTTTTGAGCACTCTTAAAAATGAGGTTGTCAAGCTTGATAAACACAATGTGCGCCTTGAAATTATTGGCGATTTGTCGCTGTTTCCGCCTGATGTGCAAAAAATTGCCGCCGAAGCGCAGGCGCGATTATCAAACAATTCTGGGCTGACTTTGGTGATTGCGGCAAATTATGGCGGACAGTGGGATATTGTCAACGCTTGCAAAAGTGTGATTGCATCCGGAATTAGCGCAGAGGAGCTAAATCAGCAGGTGTTTGCCCAGCATCTGGCGCTGCAAAATAATATGGTAGATTTGCTTATTCGTAGCAGCGGCGAGCAGCGCATTAGCAATTTTTTGCTATGGGACATCGCTTATAGCGAGCTTTATTTTACTGATACGCTCTGGCCAGATTTTGACAAATTGCAGTTAGACAAGGCGATTGAGAGCTTTAATTATCGCGATCGGCGCTATGGAGGTCGGCAATGAATGAGTTGACAAAAAGAACCCTGAGCGCCGCTGTGCTGGGAATTTTGGTGCTTTGGCTGCTTTTCAATTCTACCGCTGGTTTTGCGATAATTGTGGCAATTGCGGCAATTATTATGGGCTACGAATTTGCGCGTCTCAGAGCTATGAAAATATCTTCACTGACGCTGGTTTTAGCGTTTGCTGGCAGCGTTTTCTACCTCGGAATTGAGGCAAAAATACCGCAACAAATATTGTATTTACTGTTAGGATTAGCGGCAATATTTTGGCTCAAAAACCTGTTTTTAGTGCTAAATTATCCGCGCAAAAAACCCAAAAACACAGAGTTTTTTAATGCTATAAACTTGTTTTTTCTGTTGCTATCACTGAGTTTTTTGCCTTTGTTGCAACAGTTTCCAAGCGCTAAATTATTGCTACTATTGCTAATTGTCTGGGCGGCAGACATCTTTGCCTACTTTACTGGCAAAATGTTTGGCAAGCATAAATTAGCGCCGAATGTCAGCGCTGGTAAAACCGTTGAGGGCTTGGCTGGCGGGCTGTTTGCGGCGTTGCTGGCAACTGGCGGCTGGGCGTTTGCCACTGATAATTTAGGCTATGAATATTTGCTTTTAGGGCTGGCAACTGGCGCAATTTCGGTGGTCGGCGACTTATATGCCAGCATCTACAAACGCGAAGCTGGGGTTAAAGATTCTGGCGCTATTCTGCCTGGACACGGCGGAATATTTGACAGATTAGACGGACTATTAGCAGCCGCTCCAATATTTTTCATTGGCTTGGAATTATTGCGATGAAAAACTTAACTCTACTTGGGGCAACAGGTTCTATCGGCGATAGCACGCTGGCAGTGGTCGCTTTGCATCCAGACAAATTCAATATTTTTGCCCTGAGCGCCAATCAAAATTGGCAAAAAATGCAGTTGTTGTGCGAGAAATTTACCCCAAAAGTTGTGGTAATGGCAGATGCTTTGGCAGCGCAAAAATTGGCGCAAGTCGTTGATAGCAAAATTGAAGTTTTGCACGGCGAAGAGGCGCTTTGCGCTATTGCCAGCGCCACTGAAACTGAGTTGGTAATGGCAGCAATTGTTGGTGCATCAGGGATGAAATCGAGCTTGGCAGCTGCCAATGCGGGTAAACAGTTGCTGCTTGCCAACAAAGAATCTTTGGTGCTGGCAGGCAATTTGTTGATGCAAGCTGCAACTGCTAATAATGCGCAAATAATTCCAGTAGATTCTGAGCATTCGGCGATTTTTCAATGTCTGCAAAGTGGCAAATCTGGGCTGCGCAAAATTCAGCTCACTGCCAGTGGTGGGCCGTTTTTGTGGGCAACTACCGACAGTTTGGCAACAGTTACTCCCGAGCAAGCTTGCGCTCATCCGAATTGGTCAATGGGGCGCAAAATTTCGGTGGATTCTGCCACGATGATGAATAAGGGTTTGGAGGTCATCGAGGCGCATTATTTGTTTGGCTTGGCGGCTGCGAATATTGAGGTGGTGGTGCATCCGCAATCTATTGTGCATTCTTCGGTTTATTATGCTGATGGCAGTGTTTTGTCGCAGCTTGGAAACCCCGATATGCGCAGCGCTATTGCCTATGCGCTGAGTTATCCACACAGAATTGACTCTGGGGTGGCAGCGCTGGATTTGGCGCAAAACTCACCGCTGGAATTTTATCCGCCTGATTTGCATAAATTTCGCTGTTTGCAACTTGCCTTTGATGCATTGGAGCAAGGTGGCAGCGCCATGGGAACTCTGAGCGCTGCTAACGAGGTCGCCGTTGAATATTTTTTAAACAACAAAATCGGCTTTTTGGATATTGCAAAAGTGCTACAACGCAGCTTGGACAAAGCCAATCATCACAAAATCAACTCGTTAGAAGATGCCATTGCCAACGACAAAGCGGCACGCAAAACGGCACTTGATGCCATTCAATATTATGCGTAAATATCTGCTTTTTTTGCTTGCCACCCTGCTTTTTAGTTCGGTTAATGCGTTTGATAGCAAGTCCATCAATATCACTCGTTCGCTCGCTTATGATGCGAAAAAGTCTGGCATCAGCCCACAAATAGTAAAAGAAATCGTGCGCATTTTTTCGTGGAAAATTGATTTCAGCAGAGACTTACGCCGAGGCGACCGATTTATTATAATCGGCAATAAAGGCGCAGCGCCAAAGGCTATTATCTATAATAGCGGCAAAAAAAGAGTGGCAGTTTTTTCTTATGTTGACAAGTTCGGCCGACTTAATTATTACGCCATTAACGGCAAAACGCTGTATCCGTCTTTTTTGAGAAATCCGGTGAAATATCGGCGCATCAGTTCTAAATTCCAGCGCAAACGCTTCCATCCAATTCTTAAAACTTGGCTGCCACATAGGGCGGTGGATTACGCTGCTAACAAAGGTTCTAAGGTTTATGCCAGTGCAGATGGGGTGGTGGAAAAACGCAAATATATCGGCGCGCTGGGCAATGCTATTTATCTAAAACACGGGGCAAATTATGTCAGCGTATATGCCCATTTGTTGCGATTTGCCCGTGGGCTGCGAGTTGGAAAAAAGGTGAAAAAAGGGCAAGTTATCGGCCTCGTTGGCTCAACTGGACGCTCAACTGGATCGCATTTGCATTATGAATTGCGTTACAAAGGCAAGCGCAAAAACCCGCTAACTTGGCATTTACCTAAGCAAAAAAGAGTGCCAGCACCTGATTTGCGCCGTTTCCAAAGTCAGGCTCGCGAGATTTTACGCAACTTCCGTTAGCGATTTTTAAGCCATTTACGCCAGTTTTTTACCTGCAAAGGGGCAGAGTTTTTGTTGATGCGCTGGAATTGGTAACGCTTTGCACCTTTGACTTTATTGAGAATGGCAAAGGTAATCAATTCATCGATGAGACGATTGTCTTTGACGAGCAAAACCAGCTCTTCGTTTCTGATGACGGCAGCAATAAACGCCGATTCTGCGTTGGCATGAGTTTTGAGCGACTCTTCAAACAGGTTTAGCGCTGTCAAACTATCTTGGGGAAATCCACTGCTACCGTCAAGCAAATATAACGCCACATCAAAGGTCGCAGGGTCGTAGCCTTTTTTCAGCAAATTGGCCAATATTTTATTTGCCGCCTGTGGTTGCGGAGCGTATCCCATCAAGTGATTGCCAGCGCGGACTTGCTTAGAGGCCGCATACGCCGCATCCAAATCGCCGCCTTGAAACATCGCTTTTAACAGCAACTTTTGCCCGCTCATAACCACGCTGGGAGAAGCGATTTCGTTGCCAGTTTTAATGAGACGAACAGCGCTATCGCTAAGTGGCGAGGCGCAGACTTGTTGCATCAGCAGAGTTAGAATAAAAAAATTTATGACTTTTTGCATTGTGGCAAGATTTTACCATAGACAGAGAAAATGTAATTTAGGTTAAAATAGCGCCTATGAAAACGCTTTTTACAACCTCACTCGGGCTAAAACTCATCCAAAAAGGCAAAGTTCGCGATATTTATGCCATTGACGAAAAACGGATGCTTATCGTTACTACCGACCGATTGAGCGCTTTTGATGTGGTTTTTGACCAGCCGATTGCCGGCAAAGGACAGGTGCTGACCGAGGTGGCAAATTTTTGGTTTGGCAAAACTCAAAACATCATTCCCAACCATTTAACTGGCGAGGCGCTGGACAGCGTTTTGAGCAAGACGGAAATTGAGCAAGTAGGCAGTCGGGCAATTATCGTCAAAAAGCTGAAACCACTGCCGATTGAGGCCATTGTCCGCGGCTATTTAATTGGCTCTGGCTGGGAAGATTATCAGGCAACTGGCAGGGTTTGTTCAATAAAATTGCCGCACGATTTACAGCTGGCACAAAAGCTACCAGAAGCGCTGTTCACCCCATCCAACAAGGCTGCTGTCGGCCAACATGATGAAAATATCAGCTTTGCCCAAACCGAGCAAATAGTCGGCACAGATCTTGCCCAGCAAATCAAAAATGTCAGCCTCAAACTCTACAACTTCGCCAGCGAATATGCTCTGTCAAAAGGCATCATCATCGCCGATACTAAGTTTGAATTTGGCTTAGATGCCGCAGGAAAATTGACCTTAATGGACGAAGTGCTGACCCCAGACTCATCGCGTTTTTGGTCAAAATCCGCTTACCAAGTCGGCAGCAGCCCCAAGAGTTTTGACAAGCAAATTATTCGCGATTACCTGTCAACTTTGGACTGGAACAAAACCCCACCAGCCCCCACTTTACCAGCCGACATCGTGCAAAAAACTGCCGCCCAATATCAATTCGTGCAACAATTATTAACAAAATAAAACGCCCACAAAAGTGGCATTAAATAGTTAAGCGCCTCTTTTCTAAAATTTTATGCAAATTTTGCCTTCTGTTATTAAACTTAAATTTATATTTTAATGGGCGGGCAGTCTTTTATAATGGTTGGTTATTCGGAAATATTGGGTGGTAAAAATGCAACATAGCGGGCATATCCAAAAAATGCGCACTTCGCTTGATGGCGGTGATGCTGTTTATCAACTGCCGATTGGGGATGATTTAGTTTTGATGAATGGGCTTGTTGGGCGGCGGATTACTCTGGATTTTAATGGAGAAATTTGTTGCGCAAATTGTGGGATGAGGACTAGAAAAAGTTACTCCCAAGGGTTTTGCTTTGTTTGTTGCCAGAGTTTGGCGCGTTGTGATTTGTGTATTATGAAGCCCGAAACTTGCCATCATCACCTTGGAACTTGCCGTGAGCCAGCTTGGGGGCTGGATAATTGTTTTGCTCCGCACATCGTTTATTTGGCAAATTCGTCTGGGATTAAGGTTGGCATCAGCCGCAAAACCAACATCCCCAGCCGCTGGATTGACCAAGGGGCAGTGGAGGCTTTGGCGCTACTTGAAGTTGATACGCGGCTCAAATCTGGGCAGATTGAAATGGCACTAAAAGAGTATGTCTCCGACAAAACCAATTGGCGCAAAATGCTCAAAAATGAGGTTGAATATGCCGATTTGCCAACAGTTGCCCCTGAATTATTAGGCAAAATATCTGGGCTGATTGATAAGTTGGGAGGCAAAATGCTTGATAATGAAGTTTTGAGCATTAACTACCCTGTGGTAGAATATCCTCGCAAAATTAGCTCGTTAAGTTTTGACAAAACGCCGCAAATTTCTGGGGTTTTGCAAGGCATTAAAGGGCAATATTTATTGTTGGATACAGGGGTTTTGAATATCAGAAAATTTGGCTCATATCATCTTGGGTTGACTTATTAGGAGGAAAAATGGCAGATTTACAAATTGAAGAATTAAGTGTCGGAAGTGGCAAAGCTTGCAAGGCCGGAGACAGTGTTTCTATGCACTATACCGGCTGGCTCACAAATGGCAAAAAGTTCGATTCTAGCGTTGACAGAAACGAACCTTTTGACTTTAAACTCGGTGTGGGGCAAGTTATACCCGGCTGGGACAAAGGAGTAGAAGGAATGTGCGTGGGCGAAAAACGCAAACTCACCATCCCCTCAAAACTCGCTTACGGCGAAATGGGCGCTGGCAACGCCATTCCCCCTAATGCCACGCTGATTTTTGATGTTGAATTATTAGCAATTAAATAAAATTATGAACCAAGATTTCCCCAGAATCCAACGGCTGCCAGCTTATGTTTTTGCTATTACCAACGAGCTAAAAGCCAAGGCACGGGCGCGTGGGGAGGATATTATTGATTTTGGAATGGGCAATCCTGATCAGCCAACTCCTGACCACATTGTGGAAAAATTGGTGGAGGCGGCGCGGCGCAAAGACACGCATCGTTATTCAACTTCCAGAGGCATTGTGCGTTTACGCAAGGCGATTGCTGGCTGGTATAAAAAGCGTTTTGATGTTGATATTGACCCAGAAACCGAAGCGATTGTAACTATTGGCTCAAAAGAGGGTTTGGCAAATCTGGCGCAGGCGGTGGTGGGAAATGGCGATACGGTGTTGGTGCCAAATCCGGCTTATCCAATTCACCCGTATGGATTTGTGATTGCTGGGGCAGATATTCAGCATGTGCCTTGTGGGCCTGATGATAATTTTTTTGCAGAGTTGCAACGCTCAATTAAAAACACTTTTCCAAAGCCTAAAATGCTGGTGCTCAATTATCCGTCAAATCCAACTACTGAATGCGTTGAGCTGGAATTTTTTGAGCGTGTTGTCAAGATTGCCAAAGAGCATAAAATTTGGGTTGTGCAAGATTTAGCGTATGCCGATATTGTGTTTGACGGCTACAAAGCGCCGAGTATTTTGCAAGTTCCAGGGGCAATTGATGTAGCAGTGGAATTTTTTTCGCTATCCAAAAGTTACAATATGCCCGGCTGGCGTGTGGGTTTTATGGTTGGCAATCCGACCTTGGTGGCAGCGCTGGCAAAAATCAAATCTTATTTGGATTATGGAATGTTCACTCCAATTCAAGTGGCAGCAATTGAGGCGCTGGAAGGCGACCAGAGCTGCGTGCGGGAAATCTCGAATATGTATCAAAGCCGGCGTGATGTGTTGTGTGAGGGGCTAAATGCAATTGGTTGGAAAGTTGAAAAACCAAAAGCAACTATGTTTGTGTGGGCAAAAATCCCTGAATTTTACCAAAAAATCGGATCGTTAGAATTTACCAAAAAATTGATAGGTGTGGCAAAAGTTGGGGTTTCTCCGGGCATCGGTTTTGGCGAATATGGCGACAAATATGTGCGTTTTGGACTGATTGAAAACGAGCATCGAACCCGTCAAGCGCTGCGTGGTATTCGTGAAATGTTCAAACAGGACGGGGCTTTATGAGGCTTTCTGCCAAAGAATTTGCTGCCGCTGACAACAAACGCCTAACGCTGTTGGGAATGTCAGGAGTTGGCAAAACTCATCTGGCAAAACTACTGTCAGGCGACGACTGGTATCATTATTCTGGCGATTATCGCATCGGCACTGAGTATCTAAATGCTGCGATTTTGGCCAATACTAAAAACCGCATTTGCCGTGATGGCATACTTAAAAAACTGCTTGATGACGAGGCTATCAGCGTCCAAAACCACATCACTTTTAGCAATCTGTCGTCGGTGTCCAGTTTTTTGGGCAAGGTCGGCAATCCCGAACAAGGCGGGCTGCCGATTGACAAATTTACCCAGCGCCAAGCCCTGCATCGAGAGGCAGAAATAAACGCGATGTTGGATGTGGATAAATTTATTAGCAAGGCAAAAAAGCAAGGTTTTGCCCATTTTATCAACGATGCTGGCGGTAGTTTGTGTGAGTTAGATGATGACAAAATCTATCAAAATCTGGCGCAAAACACGCTAATTCTTTACATTCGATCCAGCAAAAAAAATACCTCTGCTCTGATTGAGCGCGCACAAAATCATCCAAAACCTTTATATTATCAGCAAGATTTTTTGCAGGCGCAACTTGCTATTTTCTTGCAAGAAAATCAATTGACTTATGTTGCACAAATTGACCCAGATGAGTTTGCCAGCTGGGTTTTTATACGCCTGCTTGAATATCGAATTCCAAAATACGAGGCACTTGCCAAGCAATATGGATACACCATCGACAGCGAAAGTTTATATCAATGCACCAGCAAGGCTGAGGCTTTGGAACTAATTGGGGAGGCGCTGAACTGATGCCGCTTATTGCCCATTCAAGCCTGCCATCTTTCCAGCGTCTTATGCGCGAGGGGGAAGTTGTTTTATCAAAAGACAGGGCTAATAATCAGACAATTCGCGAGTTGCATATCGGGCTGTTGAACCTAATGCCTGATGCTGCACTTGAAGCAACTGAGCGCCAGTTTTTTCGCCTAATCGGACGCTCTAATCAGATAGCGCAATTTTATTTGCACCCTTTCACTCTGCATTCTATCCCGCGCGGCAAGGCAGCTGCGGAGCATATTAAGCAACATTACCTTGATTTTGACGCAATCCGCGCCCAAGGTTTGGACGCTCTGATTATCACTGGCGCACAAGCCCCGCAAGCAGAACTTGAAAAAGCGCCTTTCTATCAACAGCTAAAAGAGGTGGTTGATTGGTCTTATGAAAATGTTACCTCAACGCTGTGTTCGTGCTTGGCAACCCACGCTGTGCTTGAATTTCGCTATGGACAAAAGCGCCAGCAGATTGGCAAAAAATACTGGGGAGTGTTTACCCATCAGGTTTCGGATAGAAATCATCCGTTGGTGAGCGGGGTGAACACGCAGTTTGCCGTGCCGCATTCTCGTTATAACCAAATTTCAAAGGCGCAATTTGCTGCTGCCGGAGTCAAGATATTGGTTGAAAATGCCGCCTGTGCGCACTTATGTGTTAGTGAAGATTTGTTGCGATTGGTATTTTTCCAAGGGCATCCAGAATACGATACCATCAGTTTGTTAAAGGAATACAAGCGCGAAGTTGCTGCTTATTTATCAAAGCAACGCGGCGATTATCCGCCTTTTCCCGAGCATTATTTAGGCGCACAAAATCGGGCTATCCTCAATGAATTTAAAAGCAAACTGCTGTCGGGCGAGCTTACCATTGATGATTTTCCCGAGGCGCTGATTAGCCCAACTCTTGGCAACACTTGGCAAAACACCACCCTTGCCATAATCAACAATTGGATCGGCTGTGTTTATCAAGTTACCCACGAGAAAATTGGCAAGCCATTTATGCAAGACATAAATCCAAGCGACCCGCTGGGGCTAAAATAGTCGATGGATTTAATTCGCGGGACGCACAATCTCAAACAGCAAAACGGCACTGTGGTTACTATCGGTAACTTTGACGGTATGCACATCGGGCATAAGGCGATTGTTTCACGCCTGCTTGATGTGGCAAAAACACTGGGGCTGCCGTCTG
>VSKZ01000027.1 GCA_008364125.1 Candidatus Thioglobus sp.
CAATTGACCATAATGGTTTCATAGCCATCAGCACGCAGAGCTTTTGATGCGTGAACACAGCAATAATCAAACTCAATACCCTGTCCGATACGATTTGGCCCGCCGCCCAAAATCATAATTTTTTTGTTAGTGCTTGGATTTGCCTCGCATTGCTGCTGATAGGTTGAATATAAATATGCGATCTGAGTGTCAAACTCGGCGGCGCAACTGTCAACCCGCTTGAAAACTGGTTTGATATTCAAAGCACGGCGACGCTCACGCACCGAAGATTCACTACAATTGCACAATTCTGCTAAGTGTGCATCAGAGAAACCTTTGCGTTTTAATGCAAATAATTCCTCGGCGCTAAGGTCGGTAATAATGCTGCCGCTAACTTGCATTTCGCTGGAAATAAGGTCTTGAATTTGCGCCAAAAACCAAGGGTCAATTTTGGATAAATCAAAAACTTCGTCTATGCTCATACCTAATCTAAAAGCATCGCCTAAGTAAAAAATGCGCTCGGCACGGGCAGTTATGCACTCTGATCTGATTTTATTTTTGGTATCATCAGCATTCAAATCGAGCATTGAATTTAGCCCATATTTGTCAGTTTCTAAGCCGCGCAACGCCTTTTGCAATGACTCTTGGAAAGTTGAACCAATTGCCATAACCTCGCCAACAGACTTCATTTGCGTGGTCAGGCGATCGTCAGCTTTGGGGAATTTTTCAAAGGCAAATCTTGGAATTTTGGTAACCACATAATCGATGCTTGGCTCAAATGAAGCCGGAGTTTTGTTGCCGGTGATGTCATTATCCAATTCATCAAGAGTGTATCCGACTGCCAATTTAGCTGCCACTTTTGCAATTGGAAAACCAGTTGCTTTTGAAGCCAAGGCCGAAGAGCGCGAAACCCGCGGATTCATCTCAATAATAGTCAAGCGCCCATTTTCAGGATTGAGGGCAAATTGCACATTTGAGCCGCCAGTGTCCACGCCGATTTCACGCAAAACTGCAAACGAAGCGTTGCGCATAACTTGATACTCTTTGTCAGTCAGAGTTTGCGCTGGGGCAACGGTGATTGAGTCGCCAGTGTGGATGCCCATTGGGTCAAAATTTTCAATTGAACAAATGATGATGCAATTGTCTTTTGAGTCGCGCACCACTTCCATTTCAAACTCTTTCCAGCCGAGAATAGACTCTTCCACCAGCAGTTCGTTGGTCGGCGATAAATCCAAACCGCGCTCACAAATTTCCACAAATTCGTCTTTGTTATAAGCAATGCCGCCGCCTGAGCCGCCCATGGTAAATGATGGGCGAATAACTGTTGGAAATCCAACTTCTTCTTGCACAACAAACGCCTCTTCCAAATTATGCGCTACCGCTGCTTTAGGCATATCAAGCCCGATTTTGAGCATCGCCTCACGGAATAAATCACGGTCTTCAGCTTTATCAATTGCCTCTTTTTTAGCACCAATCATTTCAACGCCGTGTTTTTTTAACACTCCATGGCGCTCTAAATCTAACGCACAATTTAGCGCTGTTTGCCCGCCCATAGTTGGCAGCAAAGCATCTGGTTTTTCCTCTTCAATAATCTTCTCAATTGTGCGCCATTCAATCGGTTCAATGTAGGTTGCATCAGCCATTTGCGGGTCGGTCATAATTGTAGCTGGGTTGGAATTTACTAAAATAACTCGGTATCCTTCTTCTCGAAGTGCGCTGCAAGCTTGCGCTCCAGAATAGTCAAATTCGCAAGCTTGACCGATTACAATTGGCCCAGCGCCGATGATTAAAATGCTTTTTATGTCTAATCTTTTAGGCATTATATTTTGCTCCTGCTATGCAAATATCTGCCAAACTGCGATACTACAAATATGTTGATTGTGGTGAAAGTGCTCATTTTAAAATTCATCATCTTCGGGTAAATTACCGTTATAAACATCGTATTTTTTCTTTTGTAAATACGATGAACGCACTGCTATATAAGGGTCATTGCTTTTTTTCAATAGCTTGGTTATTGACAATAATTGCACTCTGGTGTCAATTGATTTAATGACTTCCACTGCGACTTTTGGCGTAGATTCAACCTTTTTGGTCAGCTTAGTTTTTTGCGCGCCGTCAGCCGCTGCGCCAATTATCCCGCGAACACTTGACGATCCAAGCACAGGCAAAACCATATAATTTCCCTCTGGAACGCCCCAAACTGCAAGTGTTTGTCCAAAATCTTCTTTACTTTTGTGCAAGCCAATTCCGCTGGCGACATCAAATAAACCAAACAATCCAACCGTGGAATTAATCAAAACCCTGCTTAAAGTATTGCCACTATTTAGCACTTCAAACTGCGCCAATTCGTTGCCTAATGTGGAAAAATCGCTGACATTGGCAGAAAAATTCCTCACCCTGTTTTGCACTTTTTTGGGCATATTGTCTTTATAAATTTTGGCAACTGGCAATAAAACATTTTTATCCAGCACCTGATTAAACTCAAAAATTGCACGATTGCTATCTTCCCACGGGTCGGTATCAGTCGCCATCAGCGAAAAAGATATTAATATAAGTATTAAAAATTTCATTTTTTCATCTCCTCTATAAATACATCAAACAAGGCGCTCATATCATGCGGGCCAGGGGATGCTTCTGGATGCCCTTGGAAGCCGAAAGATTTTTTGCCTACTACTCTGATGCCTTGAATAGAGCCGTCAAATAGCGATTTATGCGTAACTTCAAGCTCATCAGGAAAATTCTTCTCTGATATGGTAAATCCGTGATTTTGCGAGGTAATCATTACCTTTTTGCTGGCTAAATCTTGCACTGGATGATTAGCGCCGTGATGACCGAATTTCATTTTTTCGCTCGAAGCGCCGCTTGCTAATGATAATAATTGATGACCCAAACAGATGCCAAATAGTGGGATGTTTTGTTTCAATAAGGTTTGAATATTTTTAATCGCATAATCGCATGGCTGTGGATCTCCCGGACCATTTGACAAAAACACGCCATCAGGATTTGCCGCCAAAACTTCAACTGCCGGAGTTTGCGCATTGACAACAGTTAAGTCGCAGCCTCTATCAACCAGCATTCTTAAAATATTTTTTTTCACCCCATAATCATATACGATAACTTTAAATTGCGCATCAACAGCCGCAAATTCGCCCTTTTCCAATGAATAAGAACCGGCATTAAAACGATATTGCTTGGCAGTTGAAACTACTTTTATCAAGTCTGTATTTTCCAGTCCTGCAAAAGATTGAGCTGTTTTAATGGCAGCGGCTTCGTCAATGTCATCGCCAGTAATTATGCAACCTCTAAGCGAGCCTTTTTCACGCAAATGGCGAGTCAGCGCACGGGTGTCAATGTCGCTGATGGCAACAATATTATGCTTGATTAAATATTCATCCAAACTCATAGTATTGCGCCAATTGCTCGCAAGCAGAGGCAGGTCGCGAATAATCAAACCAGTGGCATAAATTTTAGCGGATTCTTCATCAATAGGATTGCTGCCAGTGTTGCCGATATGCGGATAAGTGAGGGTTACGATTTGCTCCGCATAAGATGGGTCAGTCAAGATTTCTTGATAGCCAGTCATCGCCGTATTAAACACCACTTCGCCTTTAGTAGAACCATTAGCGCCGATGGATTTTCCTTTGAAAATCTGTCCATCTTCCAAAACTAATGTGGCCAATGATTGCGTTGCTGACACTTGATACTCCATAATTTAAAATTACCAAAATTTTACCACAACTGATAATTATCTTGCGCGCAAATGCTATAATATTAGACTTGAAAATTAAGAAAAAATACTATGAAAATAACTGTTGAAAACATTAAATGCGGCGGCTGTGCCAACACAATTAGCAAAAAACTCAACCAGAAATTTGACACCGAGAGTTCAGCAGTTGACATCGAAAAAGGTATTGTCAGCATCGATATTGACGATTCTAAACGCAACGAATTAGCCGAAGTTTTGTTGAAATTAGGCTACCCAGAAATCGATGCAGTTGCCGGCGTCGGCGCACTCAAAGCCAAAGCAAAATCCTTTGTTTCCTGCGCCATCGGCAAAACCACAAAATGACGCTAACAGTCAATGGCAAGCCACTTGATGTCGGACAAAAACTAAATGCTGCCGAGCTAATCTGGCAACTTGGTTATCAAAATCAGCGTATCGCTTTGGAAGTAAATGAGGTGATTATTGCCAAATCCCAGCATTCAGAATTTGCCCTTAGCGCTGGCGACAAGGTTGAAATTATCAAGGCTGTTGGCGGCGGTTAGTTTCGGTTTTTTAGATCATCCACTGCTTTTGGATTTCATCAGCAGTAAACGGCTTAACACTCAATTGTTGCGTAACTCCAACGCTAAGACGCACTTCAACTTCAACCGAATTCTGCTCGCGACCTTGAGAATAACGCGCCAATATCCGCGCCGCAATTTTTACATCCTCTTGATTTGGCTCGCCATCAATTAGCGCCAAAGGGCCGTTACAGCTTACTGGGTGTATGTTTGCGTATTGATTGCGATAGCCTTGCAAAAATTTCACCTCGCCTTCTTCTCTTGCAACAATGATTTTGAAACGCTCGTTCGGACGGATGTGTCTGCCAACTTTGAGCATCATTAAATCGTCCAATTGATACTCACGATTACCACGCGCTTGCCACATATCTACCAATTTATCTGAATATTTTTTATCGGTTAAAAAACAACAACCGCCTGCTGGAGTTGCGTAATCTTCAAAGCCATATTGCTTGGCGAGTGCCATTTGTGGCTTGCGCGTTCTGCCAGAAAAATCCAGCAGTTTTTCCCTATCAACCCAGCCAAGATTTTCGGCTTTAGTAGGCGGCAAATGCTTGGCACACAAAGGGCGCAGTAGTAAATCTCCTGCACCAGATTCAGCTTGCACAATCGGCATTGTTTCCTTGCGTTGCGACATCGGTCTCTGCCCCATAACCTCGCCGGTGATGATAAAATCAAAGTCATTTTCCAACATCCATTGCTTGGCTTTTTTGACCATAAAACCTTTGCAATCAAGGCAAGGATTGATATTTTTGCCATAGCCGTGTTTTGGGTTCAAAAGCACATCGCGATACTCTTCAATCACATCAATAATATGCAATTTGATACCCAGTTGCTCTGCCACCCATAAGGCATTGTTGCGTTTTTTCTTACCAGATTTTTGCTTGCGAATTGCGTGCGTATGTCCTTCTACACAGAAACCGGTAAAAAAATTTATACCCTCCACATGAACGCCTTGTTCAAGCAATAATTTAGTGCTAAGAAGCGAATCTAATCCGCCTGAAATCAGCGATACTGCCTTGATTTTCTTACTCATTTTTTTCACTCCATCAACCCTAAACCAATCGTCCTTTTGCATCCAATTCACAGGAGCAAAATTATACCCTTATAAAAACCAAGCAAATAATTCAGGTAATACTTTATAATGTGGTGTTTTTAATTTATAATTTTAGGAATAAAAAATGGCATTAGAAAGAACTGGAAATGGATATTTGGTTGACCCAACTATTTGGAGTGAGGAAATTATGTTGGAAATGGCAAAAGAAGACGACATCCAGCTTAGCGAAAGTATGATTAGTCAAATTATGGCTGCCAGAGAATATTTTGCGGAAAACTCATCTGTGCCTCCGATTAGAACCTTTGCCAAGGTTGTTGGAATTGACAAAAAAATCTTATTCAAAGAATGGCTAACTGGCCCAATGAAGCCTATCACAAAGTATGGCGGAATGCCCCAACCAACCGGCTGCGTCTAATTTTTTGCTCATATTAATTCTTTAACTGAATCCAAAGCTTTTGGCAGGTTTTCAGGCTCGGTGCCGCCGCCTTGTGCCATATCTGGGCGACCGCCGGCTTTGCCACCGACTTGGGCGGCAACATAGTTGAGGATTTTTCCGGCTTGATATTTAGCAGTTAAATCTTTGGTAACACCTGCTACTAAAGCGATTTTGTCGCCATCAACTGCTGCCAACACCACCACGGCTGAGCCGAGTTTGTCTTTGAGTTTGTCGGCAATATCACGCAAATCTTTGGCGCTAACTCCATCCACAATTTTTGAGAGCAATTTTACGCCATTTACTTGCTGGGCTTGGTGTATCAGTTCATTTCCTTGATTGCTGGCGAGTTGTTTTTGGAATGCAGCAATTTGTTTTTGCAAGTCTTTTTGGCTGGCAATTAGCTCTGCAACTTTTTCCGCTGCTTGCGCATTATTTGATTTTGTCAGCTGCGCAATTTGGCTTAAACTGCGTTGGGTTTGGTTGTCAAATTGGTAAGCATCATAGCCGGTAATTGCTTCAATACGGCGAATTCCAGCGGCAACTCCGCTCTCGGAGATAATCCTAAATAAGCCAATATCGCCAAGGCGCTCAACATGCGTGCCGCCGCAAAGTTCCACTGAAAAATCACCTTTACCCATCGTCAAAACTCGCACTTTATCGCCGTATTTTTCGCCAAAAAGTGCCATTGCACCGCTCTTTTTAGCGCTTTGTATATCAGTTATATCGGTATGCACTTTGGTATTGCCAAGAATTTTGCGATTGACTATTGACTCTATTTTTTCCAGCTGCTCTTTTGTAATTATCTCGTCGTGAGAAAAATCAAAACGCAACTTTTCGCTATCAACCAACGAGCCTTTTTGAACAACTGTTTCGCCCAAAACCTGTCGCAATGTAGCATGCAGCAAATGCGTGGCAGAATGGTTGCGGGCAATGCGTTTGCGCAAGGTTTTGTCCACATTTGCTTCCACCACATCGCCCACTTTTAAAGTGCCTTTTTCCAAAATCCCATGATGCTCAAATGCACCAGATTTTTGCTTTTGTGTGTTGCCAACTTTGAATACGGTTTTGGCGTTTTCAAGCGTGCCAGAATCGCCCACTTGCCCGCCAGATTCTGCATAAAAACTTGAGCTTGCCAGCACCACAATCGCCTGCTCGCCAGCAGTAACCGCGTCAACCATTTTGCCTTCTTGAACAATTGCCTGCACGGTTGCGTGATTTTTTAATTGCTGATAGCCCAAAAATTCTGTTGCACCGCTAATTGCCAGTCCTTTTTGTGCGTCTTTAAAATTGCCTACGCTGCGAGCGCGTTCTTTTTGCTTGGTCATTTCCACTTCAAATCCAGCTGTGTCAATACTCAGCCCATGTTCGCGAGCAACATCGGCAGTCAAATCGGCTGGAAAACCATAAGTGTCATATAATTTAAACACGGTTTTTCCATCAATTTTGCTGCCTTGCAATTTGTCAATCGCCTCGGTGAGAATGTCTATTCCTTGGTCTAAAGTTTGGGCAAAACGCTGCTCTTCTCGTTTTAAAACCTGCTCAACATTTGCCAAAGATTTTTTCAATTCTGGATAAGCTTGCTTAAATTCTAATGCCAAAATTGGCGCTAATCGATAGAAAAATACCCCACTGATGCCGAGCTTATGCCCATGGCGAATGGCGCGGCGAATGATGCGGCGCAGCACATAACCGCGACCTTCGTTTGCTGGAATTACCCCATCGACAATCATAAAAGCAGTTGAGCGAATATGGTCGGCAATCACGCGCACAGAGGCGTTGTCGTCTTTAATTTTGCCGTCTGTCAGCGCCATTATCGCTTTGATTGTAGAGGTAAAAATATCGGTATCGTAATTGTTATTTTTGTGTTGCAAAACAGCTGCCAAGCGCTCTATTCCCATACCCGTATCTACGCAAGGTGCTGCCAGTGGTTTGAGATAGCCATCTTCTTGTTTGTCATATTGGGTGAAAACTAAATTCCAAATTTCAATATAACGGTCGCCATCTTCGTCTGCATGTCCGGGCGGGCCACCAGCAATGTCTTCGCCGTGGTCATAAAAAATCTCACTTGATGGGCCACACGGGCCACTGTCGCCCATTTGCCAAAAGTTGTCTTTTGCGCCGCAACGAGAGATGCGATTTTTGGGGAAACCGATTTCATTCACCCAAATATCTTCTGCTTCGCTATCATTTTCAAACACGCTAACCCAAAGCTTTTCTGCGGGCAAACCCAGTTCCACTGTCAAAAATTCCCAAGCATATTCAATGGCTTCGCGTTTGAAATAATCGCCAAAAGAAAAATTGCCCAGCATTTCAAAAAAAGTGTGATGCCGTGCGGTGTAGCCAACATTTTCCAAATCGTTGTGTTTGCCGCCAGCACGCACGCAGCGCTGACAAGAGACGGCTTTGGTGTATGGGCGTTTTTCTATGCCACTAAAAACATCTTTAAACGGCACCATACCAGCATTTACAAACAATAAAGTTTTGTCATTATGCGGCACCAGAGAGCTGCTCGGTTCAATAGTATGCCCTTTTGCTTGGTAAAAATCTAAAAATTTTTGTCTAATTTGTGCGGTTTTCATTTGTGTAATATTTTAAATAAAGCGGCTAATTATACGCCTTAGCACTATTCAATAAACGAAGTATCACCAGCACCTTGGCGGATAATTTTCACTTTGGTTGTTGATAAATCAATTACCGTAGTCGGATCACTTGGGCAATGTCCGCCGTCAATAATAGCATCAACTTGATTATCCATAGCACGGCAAACATCGTTAATATCGTAAAAATTCACCCCATCAATAATCAGCGAAACGCTCATAAAAGCCCCACCAACTTCATCAAGAATCGCTTGCACTAATTTATGGGCAGAGATTCTCAGTCCAATAGTTTTTTTCTGCGGATGGAGCAAGCGCTTCGGCACATCACGAGTGGCTGCAAAAATAAAAGTATAAGCACCCGGCAGGATTTTTTTCAGCAGACGAAAAGCGTTGTTATTGAGTTTGGCATATTCACCGATATGCACGAGGTTGCGCATCATCAAAGTGAAATCGTGGCGTTTTGATAATTGGCGAATTTGGCGAATTTTATCTTCCCCTTTTTTGTTGCCAAGTGCAGTGCCAAGCGCATATCCAGAGTCGGTTGGATAGCAAATCACCCCGCCCATAGCAAGAATATCTGCCACCTGTTTGAGCAAACGAGGCTGTGGATTTGTTGGATGGATTTTTAACAATATTGCCATTACCACGCATTCCAAATGGCTTTTTCGGCATTCGGCAAAGTTTTCAAACGCCCAATTTGCACTTTTTGATTGCCCCAGCCGTGATAATCTGAGCCGCAAGAATGTAGTAAATTAAGCTCATCTGCCCATTTTCCCATCCGCACAATTTCCTCATCTGTGCTGTGAGCGGTTACCACTTCAACCCCGTCAAGACCAGCAGTAGAAAGGTTTGATAGCATTTTTATAATTTTGGTATTAGTCATTCTATAACGCAGCGGATGTGCCAAAACTGCCACGCCGCCGGCTTTATGAATCCAATTAATAACTTGGTCAAACTCTGCCCATTTTCCAGCAACAGAGCCGGGTTTTTTGCCGCTTAAAAAGCGCTTAAAAACAGTCTTCATATCCTTACAAATCCCCTCTGCAATCAGCATTTGTGCAAAATGTGTGCGAGTTATCATTTTGCCTTTAACGAGCATTTTGGTTTTTTCCAGCGCCGCAGAAATTCCAGCACCACCTAATCCGCGCGCCATTTTTTCGGCTCTGATTTTGCGAAAATCTTGGTGTTCGAGCAGCCCTGCTTGCAAAATTTTATTGTCTTTATCAATATTAAGCCCAACAATATGAATAGTCATATTGCTCCAAAGCGCCGATATTTCCACGCCGTGAATTAGTTTGATTTGCAGCTTATTTGCCTCACATTGAGCCTCATCCAGCCCAGCGGTGGTATCGTGGTCGGTGAGCGCAAATGTGGCACAACCAGAATTTTTTGCCAGTTGAACCACGCCGCTAGGAGATAAAACTCCATCGGAATAATAAGAATGGTTGTGTAAATCAATCATAGTTTGCAATTATATTGTCTATAATCTTAAATATAATCTTAATTGCAATTTTAATATGTGCGGAATTATTGGCGGCATCTGCAAAAAAAACATCACCCCACTTTTACTCAAAGGGCTAAAACGCTTGGAATACCGCGGCTATGACTCCGCAGGGCTGGTAGTTTTGACAACAGATAACACCTTGCAACGAGTGCGTGAGGCGGGAAAAGTTGACAATCTTGTAAGCAACATTGATGCGCAAAATCTTGATGGTAAAGTCGGAATTGCCCACACTCGTTGGGCTACCCACGGCAAACCCAGCACCAAAAATGCCCACCCGCACATTTGCAATAACAGTGTTGGTGTGGTGCATAATGGTATTATTGAAAACTTTTTAGCACTCAAATCTGAGCAGCAAAAACAAAACTATCATTTCACTTCCGACACCGACACAGAGGTCATCGCCCATGGCATTCATCTGGCTTTGCAAACTTGCGAAAACCTGTTGGAGGCAACGCAAAAAGCCATCAAAACTTTTGCCGGAGCATACAGTATCGGGGTAATTTCCCCAACAAATCCGGGGCATATTATCGCTGCTCGTAGCGGTTCGCCGCTGATTATCGGTGTTGGCAAATATGGCAATTTCATCACCTCAGACCAAGTGGCATTGCTGGATGTTACCAAGCAATTTATCTTTTTAGAAGAGGGCGATATTGCCGATATTAGCGCCAATTCCATCAGCATTTTTGACAAAAATGGCTTGCAAGTTGAACGCGAAATCAAAACTTCAAAACTGAAAAATGGGCAAATTTCCAAAGGCAATTATGCTCATTATATGCAAAAAGAAATCTTTGAACAGCCGCAAGCTATCAGCGATACCTTGGAATCACGCATCACTAAAGACAAGGTTATGATAGAAGCATTTGGCAATGATGCACAGCAGATTTTCCAGCAAGTTGAGCATATTCAAATCATCGCCTGTGGCACAAGTTACAATGCCGGATTGGTGGCAAAATATTGGTTGGAAGATATCGCTAAAATCCCTACCCATATTGAGGTTGCGAGCGAATATCGTTATCGTAATCCTGTTATTTTGGATAATACTTTATTCATCACCATTTCTCAAAGTGGTGAAACCGCTGATACTTTAGAGGCGCTCCGTTCTGTCAAAAAACGCAACGCTGCCGTCCATTCTTTGACTATTTGTAATAGTGCTGAATCGAGTCTGGTTTGTGAATCTGAGCTGACTTTCTTGACCCACGCCGGAGTGGAAATCGGCGTTGCCAGCACCAAGACATTCACCACGCAATTAGTAGCTCTGGCACTGCTTTCAGTCGTTATCGGCAAGTGTCAAAAGCAAGTTTCTGAGCAGCAGGAAAAAGTAATCGTTGACGGCTTGAAACGCTTGCCGGGTCTGATTGCCAAGGCATTGGAGCAAGAAGGGCAAATTATTAAGCTTGCCAAAACCTTCAAAAATAAATTTAACGCCCTGTTTCTCGGCAGAGGAGCAATGCATGCTATCGCTATGGAGGGCGCGCTGAAACTCAAAGAAATCAGCTATATTCACGCCGAAGCATACCCAGCCGGCGAGCTCAAACACGGGCCGATTGCCTTAATTGATAGGGACACGCCAGTAATTGCCATTGCTCCAAAAGACGAATTATTAGACAAACTAAAATCCAACTTGCAAGAGGTGAAATCGCGCGGATCGCATATGATTGTGTTTGAAGACGAGGCCTCAAATGTCGCACCGATGGAGGGGATGGATATAATTCCCATCACCCACAATCTCGGGCGCATCACTGCCCCGATTATTTTCACCATTCCCTTGCAGCTATTGAGCTACCACGCTGCACTCATCAAAGGTACAGATGTTGACCAGCCACGCAATTTGGCAAAATCGGTTACGGTTGAGTAGCTTAATTCTGCACCAAAACTATATCCAATTTGTCCTTATATTCAAGCAGACTTTTTTGATAATTTGTCAGCGCTCCGATGTAATCCAGTTCAACATCGCGCTTATCTTGATAAGTTTCAATCAGCGTTTTTAGAGTAATAAAATTTTTAGAATAATCTTGCTGTGCCATCTTTGAATCGGATGCCACGCTGCTGATGAGTTTTTGATAAGAATCCAACGAGGTTTTTGCCAAATCCAGCTCCACAATCAACGCTTTTGCATCTGCCAAAATATCATTAAATTTATTGTCATAATCAATGTTTAGCTTGCGCAAATTCAGCTGCGCCACTTGAATATCTTTTTGGTTGCCGATATTTGCGCCAATCGGCATACTAAAATCAATCGTAGCACTGTAAAAAATGCTTCTATTATAGTAATTTGTGCTCAGTGTATTGCCGCCGCCATTGAATTTTTCTGCCGCAATTCCAAGGTCTAATTTGTATAAAGATTGGTTTTTATGATACACCAAATCTATCTTTTTCAGGCGCTTGTCAATATCGTATTTCAACAAAGTGCGTGAATTTTGGCGTAAATAATTATCCAAATCAGCCACAATTTTAGGAGTCTTATTGGCGCTTATTTTTGGTTTTTGCGCCCACAAACTATCATCATTTAGCGCACCAATCAGCGATTTTTTCAAAGCTTGTAATTTGCTATTATTGTCGGACAAATCCTGATTAGCGCGCAAAATAGCGGTTTTGAGTTTTGACCTATTTCCCTGCTTATCCTTAATTGTTTTAAGTAATTGCAGATAATTTTTATAAATATCAGCACTTTTTTGATAAAAATTCCAATTAATAAATTGCTCTAAACGAGCTGCTAAAAGTTTTTCTTGCGCATCAGCAAAATCCAATTTTTCACGCTCCAAACTCAAAATATTGCGGTTGTAAGTTTTCAGACTTGAAGCATTACTATCGTGTTTTAATAACGGATATTTATATCCCAACTTGTAGATATTTCCAGAGGTTGAGAGGTTGTATTTGTCGTGTGGATTGTGTTTCTTATAACGCTCTATATCCTTACTGACAATGGCGCGGCGTGCGCTCAAAGTCAGGCTGGAAGGGTTGGTTAAAAATCTCTTTGTAGCAGTCAATCCGACAGATTTGCTGTTTTGTAAATAGTGTTTTTGATAAGCTCCTCTAGAACTTGAGTCTCTTTTTACATCATAATAATTTTTACTAACTGATGATGCCAAAGCGGCATTCCAATCCCCATAAATTCGCTTGCTGACATCTAATTCTATTTCTTTGATAGTTACATAAATTTGGTCTTTTTCAAAATGCGCATCTTGGCTCAAAACCTTGTCTATAAACTCCTGTTCGCTTAGTGCCAAGGCGTTAATTGATAGTAAAAATAATGCTGCCGCAAGGTTAATCTTCATAAATTTTACCTTTGACATAAACGGGGGAGGGGATGCTTCGTTAATTTCCACTTCAAAACCTATTTTACAAATTGCACTTTTAAG
>VSKZ01000028.1 GCA_008364125.1 Candidatus Thioglobus sp.
ACGCCGAATGGGTAGCCGCTAAAACCACCGACCAACAAAGCGCCAAGCGCTGGGATTAAACTGTTTAAGCGTGCATTATTGCGATAAGCATCGTTATTTGGTTGTGTTTTGCATTAGTATATAATATAAATAAATAGTCATAATCTGAATAAAAATTTATGTCCAATCAACAAGAAAACAGCCTTCTAACGCAGCCTTTGCTGGCTGTTGATGATGCTTTGGCGTTGCTGGAAAATGCGGCAAAAATCACCAGTAACACCCAGCTTTTAGCGTTGGATGATGTTTTGGGTATGGTTTTGGCTGTTGATGTTTATGCAAATATTGCGGTTCCTGGGTTTGATAATTCGGCAATGGATGGTTATGCAATTCATTTGCAGGCCGAGCAAGTTGATAAAACTGGTGGTTTTGCTTTTGCAATTACCGACCGCATCACCGCTGGCAGTATCGGCAAAACCTTAGCGCCCAATTGTGCGGCGCGGATTTTTACTGGTGCGCCAGTTCCAAAAGGCGCAAATACGGTGGTGATGCAAGAGCAGTGCGAATTGATTGAAAATGGCAGCAAAATTGAAGTTTATCAGCCGCTTGCTTTGGGGCAAAATATTCGTCCGCTGGGTAACGATATTGAATTTGGCGAGCTAATTTTGACAAAATGCAAGCAGTTACTTCCGCAAGATATTGCCCTCGCTGCCTCTGTTGGAATTGATAAATTGGAGGTTTTTGCGCCAATTAAAGTTGGGGTGTTTTTCAGTGGAGATGAGCTGGTTTCGCCAAAAACAGGCGCTTTACAAGCTGGACAGATTTTTAACTCTAATCGCTATTCTCTGGTGGCAATGCTCAATAAACTTGGCTGCGAGGTGTTAAATCTTGGCAATGTCAAAGACACTTTTGCTGATAGTTTGGAGGCGCTAAAAACCTTGCAATCGTCTTGTGATTTAATCATAACCACAGGCGGGGTATCGGTTGGCGAGGAAGACCACATCAAACCTGCTGTGCAAAAATTGGGCAAACTTGATATGTGGCGCATCAATATCAAACCCGGCAAGCCATTGGCATTTGGGAATGTTGGGCAATCATCTTTTATCGGGCTGCCGGGAAATCCGGTCTCGGCGATGGTTACTTTTTTCTTATTTGCACAACCGTTTATTAGAAAAATGCAGGGTATAAAAAACTATCAAAATCAGGCGCTAAAAGTGTGTTGCGACTTTGATTGGCAGCGTGAAAATTCGCGCAGAGAATATCTACGAGTGCGGATTAATCACGAAAACCTCCCTGTTACTGTTGAGCTTTATCCAAAACAAGGCTCAGATGTTTTGAGCTCAATGGTCTGGGCTGACGGCTTGCTTGAAGTGCCAGAAAACACAACTTTTACCCAAGGGCAACTGCTGGATTATTATTCATTAACTTAAAAAAAATATGCAAAAATTAACTCATATAAACGACAAAGGCGAGGCGCAAATGGTGGATGTAGGTTGCAAGGCGATTAGCACGCGAATTGCTAAGGCAAAATCGGTGGTTTTGATGCAGCCGCAAACTTTAGAAATGATTATTTCTGGGCAACACAAAAAAGGCGATGTGCTGGCAGTGGCACGGATTGCTGGTATTCAGGCGGCAAAAAAATGCAGTGATTTGATTCCGCTGTGCCACCCGTTGATGCTGACAAAAGTAGGTGTTGAGTTGAATATCAATACTCATAATTCCAGCATTGAAATCATTGCCAGCGCAAAAGTTGACGGCAAAACAGGCGTAGAAATGGAGGCGCTAACTGCGGCAAGTGTGGCAGCACTCACGGTTTTTGATATGTGCAAAGCCGTTGACCGCAAAATGATTATCAGCAAAATTCAAGTGCTGGAAAAATCTGGCGGAAAATCTGGAGATTGGAAAATATGAAGCTCATCGACCCATTCGGGCGCAATATTACTTATCTGAGATTTTCGGTTACCGACCACTGCAACTATCGGTGTCATTATTGCCGAGATGAAAATCATACGGTTAAAACCTCTCGGCAGCAGGTTTTGACTTACGAAGAGATTGTAAAAATTATGCGTATTTTTGCTGAATTAGGCATTATTAAAGTGCGACTGACAGGCGGAGAACCGTTGCTACGAAAGGGGATTGTTAAAATCATTAGACTCATCAGCGGCATTGACGGAATTAGCGATATTCCTTTGTCAACGAATGCGCATTTGCTGGCAAAATTTGCACAAAAAATCCAGCAAAATGGAGTTAATAGAGTCAATATTTCCATCGATTCTATATTGCCTGAGAGGTTTGAAAAAATCACTCGTGGAGGAGATTTAAGCAAAGTTATTGAGGGCATTGATGCTGCAAAACAAGCGGGCATAAAACCGATAAAACTCAATGTGGTGGTGATGCGCGAGGTGAATGATGATGAAATAGAGGCGCTGACAGACTTTGCAATTGGGCGAAAAATCGATGTGCGTTTTATTGAAACTATGCCGATTGGCACAGCCGGAATTGATGCACTTGATCAACATTATAGCGCCGCGCAGATTTTTAAACGCTTAGACGCGCATCTGCCTAATCGCCTGATAGCAAGCAAATCAGAGCAAAGTGCTGGGCCTGCCAAAAATTATTCAATTAAAAATAGCGGCTCATCAGTTGGTATAATTTCAGCAGTTTCTAACCATTTTTGCAGCAGTTGTAATCGCATTAGATTAACGGCCAAAGGGCGATTGATATTGTGTTTGGGGCAAGCAAATTCGGTGAGTTTGCGTGATGCTATGAGGTCTGGTATGAGCGATGATGAACTCAAATCCACCATTATTAAAGCCATTACAAACAAACCAGAAAAGCACGAATTTAGCAGCAATGTTGACAATATAAAAGCAGCACAAATGGTGGAGATTGGCGGATGAATATTTTGTATTTTGCCTCTCTCAAAGAGGAGCTAAAAGTCGCAAACGAAGTGATAGAGCTGGATGCTGGCAGCAATATGAGCGTTGCTGATCTGAAATCATTGCTGGCAGAAAAATATGGCGAGCAGCATTTTTCTAACATTTTATGCGCAGTTAATCACACAATTGCCCAAGATTCAGATGCTTTGAAAAACCACGATGAAGTGGCTTTTTATCCACCAGTAACGGGCGGATAAGATGCGCTTTATAAGCCAAAAAAATCAGTAAAATTAGTCAATAAAAATTGGAAAATACCTATGAAATTATATGCACCGTGGGAGCGGGCTTTTAACAAAATATCCACTCCTTTTGAGCATTTTTTACACGCTCAAACCACAACAGGATTGGCATTAATGCTGACAACAGTATTGGCTCTGGTGCTGGCAAATTCGCCATTATCAGACGCTTATGCCAATCTGTTCCACACAAAAATAGACTTCAAAATAGATAATTTGGCACTGTCATATCCTATTCATTATTGGATAAATGAGGGGCTGATGACTTTTTTCTTTTTCATTATCGGATTGGAGATAAAAAGGGAAATATTGGTTGGCGAGTTGGCAAATATCAAGGTTGCCGTTTTACCTATTTTGGCAGCTATCGGCGGGATGATTTTTCCTGCCATATTCTATTTGGCAATCAATAGTGGCAGCGAAAGTGCTATTGGTTGGGGAGTGCCAATGGCAACGGACATCGCTTTTGCTATCAGTGTGTTGGTTTTGCTGAAAAAAAGCATACCGACCAGCCTTGTTACTTTTTTGGTGGCGCTTGCAATTGTTGACGACCTTGGCGCGGTTTTGGTGATTGCCACTTTTTACACCGAGCAAATTCACCTATTACCGCTGCTGCTATCGCTATTGTCTTTTTTGATATTGATTGCTTTTAATAGATTTGGCATTCACGCCATTGCGCCTTATGCGATTGTGGGTTTATTTATGTGGTTTTTTATGCTCGAATCTGGCGTGCATGCGACTATTTCTGGGGTTGTTGCCGCTATGGCAATCCCTTCAAAACCGAAAAAAACACCAGAAAGTTTCTCTAAACAAATCAGAAAATTGCTCGATAAATACGATGACCAGCCCAATTCTGACACATGTAATTTGAACGAAAAACAAAAAACTATACTGGCAGATATGGAAGAAAATATCAACGCCATAGGCACGCCGGCAGCAAGGCTGGAAAACGGTTTGCACCTGCCGATTGCTCTGGTGGTAATCCCTCTATTTGCGTTGGCAAATGCCGGCATTAGTATTGATTTTGATTCCATCGGCAATACCCTCAAACAGCCAGTGCCAATAGGAATTATGCTGGGTTTAGTGCTGGGCAAAATAATGGGAATTTTTGGCGTTTCGTGGCTGGCGCTCAAAAGCAAAATTAGCACTCTACCAAAAGGTGCTACCATCAGTCAAATATTTGGCGTTGCCCTTTTGGGTGGCATTGGTTTTACTATGTCTATTTTTGTTGCCGATTTGGCGTTTTTAGGCAATTCAGAGCTTATATTCCAAGCCAAAGTTGGCATCTTGGCATCTTCCATATTTTCAGGAGTATCTGGATATTTATGGCTAAAATACATTGCTAAATCTGCCAAAAAATAAACCTAAAAACTATGCAAAAAACAAAAATTAAAGTAGGATTTATAACTATTTCCGACCGTGCATCTCGCGGCGAATATGCAGACATCAGCGGCGTAGCAATGCAGGATTGGATAAAAAACGCCATACTTTCGCCTTACGCAATCCAGAGCATTATCATTGAAGATGAGCAGCCGTTGATTGAGCAAACTATGATTGATTTTGCCGACAGTAAAAATTGCAACCTAATTCTGACCACAGGCGGCACCGGACCCACTACTCGCGATGTTACTCCTGAAGCTACGCATTCAGTTTGTGAGCGTATTTTTGCTGGCTTTGCCGAGCAAATGCGCGCTGCATCTTTGCGCACTGTTCCGACCGCAATCCTTTCACGACAAACAGCAGGGACGCGCGGCAGTAGCCTAATTATCAATCTGCCCGGCAAGCCAGAGGCAATTGCAGTGTGCCTATCAGCAGTGTTTTTGGCAGTGCCAAAATGTTTGGAATTGTTGGACGGCTCAAATATTCAAATTGATTTAGATTTTGTTGAGCAGGAATTTTGAGGCAAAAACCCAGATTATTCGCTGACTAAATTTGCCAACTGGTGGCGATATTTTTTGCTTGCTTCTTTGTTGTTGACGGCAAGCATATTGCACGCTAAGACTATCATTTCTTTGGCAGCACCTTGTTTGAAATCTGCTTTATTTGTTTGGATAAAAAATAAATTTTGCATCCCTTTTTCAATATCGTGCTGGGCAAAAAAGCAAATTGCCAAATCAAAATGCGCCTGATAGTCAGTCGGATTTTTTGCCACTTGAACTTGCAAAATATCTGTTCCAGCAGTGTTTTGCGCCAATTTAACAAAGCTTAATTGACTGGAAATTGATACGCCAGTTGCACTTTTTTGGGCGGATTCTGGTAGCTTGTTGAATAGATTTTGCGCTTGCTCAAACTCGCCAATATCCAAAAATATTTGCGCCATATCTAATGCCACAAGTGTGGCGCTTGGGTCGGCACAAATCGCTTGAGTGAGTAGCATAATTGCCTCTTTCGTTTTGCCGCTTATGTGCTTTTCTCGTGCTTCAATTCTCAGTTTTTCGGTGTTTTTGTTGTTCATAATAAGTAGTTTTTTTGCTAACGAGGCTCAAATAAAATCGCCTTAATAGATTGATAATTGGTGGCAATATTGCGTAAATTTTCTTCGCCTTTTTTGGCTGAACATCTGCCTTGATTTAAGATTTTTACTTGCTCAGAATACATTTTTTTCAAGGTGTCCAAAGTTGCGCTAATTTCATATACTGTTGGGTTTTTTTCATCCTTCCAATCTTGCGGCAAGGTGCGTGGGTATTGAGGTTTGAACTCTAATATATCCTTGTCGTTTTCAAACATTTGCCCTGCCAATTTTACACATAAAGCAGTGAAATCCAGACAATAGCGGCAAAAATAAAGCTCAGCAAAACTGCCAATGAGCCCAAATCTTTTGCTAAACCTGAGAGCTGGTTAAATTCCTTGCCAACTCTATCTACTACTGCCTCAATCGCGGTATTAACCACCTCTACCAGCAGCACAAAAACTAGGCTAAAAAGCAGTAGTAATTTGTGCAAAATTCCAACATCCACAAATGCAATAACCGGCAACAAAAGACAGGCAAGTAGCGCCTCCTGCTGAAATGCCGCCTCATTTTTAAGCAGCCAAACAAAGGCTCTGCTAGAATTTTTATAAGCGGAAAATATGCGTTTTATACCTGTTTGTTTTTTATTCATTTTTAATTGATTACGCTGTTAGACTGGCAAATAGTAGCGGTAATTGCTCTGGCAATTTTTCTACATTGTCAATAATTGTATAGTTATTTTCGCCGAAAATGCGCTTCACATAGGAATCAGCTTCTGGGTCTAAGGTCAAGCAATAAGTTAAAACGCCGGTGGAATATAACTCTTCTACGGCTTTTTTGGTGTCAAAACGCAGATGCTGTGGGTCAGTTTCATCGATGTCGGCTGGCTCACCATCGGTAACTAATAAAATCAATTTGCGTTTTTCTGCTTGTTTGTGCAAGTGCTGTCCGGCGTGACGAAGTGCTGCGCCCATACGAGTAGAAAGCCCGCCTTTCATACCGGCAAGGCGAGATTTTGCCTCATCGTCAAAGTGTTGATTGAAGTCTTTGAGACGCGAATATTGCACATCGTGGCGACCGTCAGAAGCAAAGCCGTGCAAGGCAAATGGGTCGCCGATGCCTTCAATTGCGGTGGCAACCAAAGTTGCGGCTTCGCGGGTGAGTTGCAAAATAGTTTTGTCAGAACCGCGCATAGTTTCGTTGGTGGATTCGGATAAATCCAGCAGCACCACAACTGATAAATCGCGCGTATTCAAAACATTGCGCATAGTAATTTTGGGGTTTGGCTGCTCGCCCATCCGAATCGCAATCATCGCATCAATTGCAGCGTTAATATCAACTTCATCGCCATCTTCCATCCCGCGTTGTCGTTGCACTCCTGCTGGCGAAAGTAGATCAATAATTTGGCGAATGCGATGGGCAATCGGCTTGTATTCAGTCAAAATATCATCAATTTCTGTGGCAATACCTTTTGGCGGGCGGCGTTCATAAACTGTTACCCAATCGGGGCGATGTAGCTGGATTTGATAATCCCATTCGTGATAATGATACGGGTCAGAAATCGGTTCTACGCCCATAGTTTCGTTGAATGATTTGGCATCATCGGTTAAATCATCTTCGTAAACACGCATGGTATCTTTGCAAGTCCAAACCACTTGTGCATCATCTCCAGCCAGTTCACAATCAACCTCGTGCGCCATCATCAGCGGGCTGACTTCATAGCGAACTTGCCCTTTGCTGGCAGCAATATATTCCACTCCATCATCCCAATTAATGTCTTCATATTGCCAAACAATACGATTGTCATCACGATAATCAAGGCGGTAGTTCTCTAAAATTCGCAGGCTTGGAACTGCTTTTTTGCCAGCAAATAGGTTGTATAACTCAATTCCCATCATCCAAGAAAAGTTGTTATCGTCTTGATTTTGCTCAATGCCTTTGTGGAATTTTTCGGCAAAATCATTCATCTGTTTGTCGTCCCCTGACTCGTTTTCATCCAATAATTGTAAGGCAAAATTCTCCAAAATTTCCATAGTCTGATGCTCGGCTGGCTCTGCATTTTTCACTTTCATCAGCGTCATCCACAGTTTTTTCAAACCTGGAAAGTCTTGCGCAGCCTTGTATTCAATGCGTGCATCTTCCAGCATCCCAATAAAAAACATCTGCGCTGGGCTCAGTTGCTCTGCTGACATCGGCTGGCTGGTATACATCAAATGCGCCGCCATATGCGCCACAGTAGCGCGATAAACCTCCAAGCCTGCTATGTTGCCATCGCTATTTTTGACATCATCCAAAGCATCTGGCACATACAAAATTTTATTTTCAATGCCGGGGCGGAAATCGGCAAAATCAGCGCCAGTCGGACGCAAGAAAAAATCACGACCCCATAAAGCTCGCAGGTAAAAATTGAGCTTACGCTGCACTTTTACAAACAACACACCTCGGCGCTCACGCTCAATCATTGCAAGGCTGTCAGCTGATTCAAGCCCAAAATAAGCAGTCAAATTATTAAAATCACGGCGATAAGCTTTAGCCCCAAAATTTGCCCAACGGCGCAACCCGCTCAGAGTCAATTTGGACAACAATTCATCAATATGTGTAAGCATCGGTCGTAGCCCACGCGCTGCTGTTGAGGCAATTTGATGAATGAGAGTCAAGTATCCACGCACCAATTGCGCATCGCCCAAATGCCGAGAAACAGCTGGCATACTGGAAAGTAGTAGCACAATCACTTCACCAGAAGTCATCGAGGAGGACTTCATTGATGCAGTGATGCAATCGGAAATAATATCCTCGCCGCACTCTTTGACAATCTGCGGCATAACTTCAAGATAGGTGATAACTAAATCATTACCACGACCCAATCCACAAAGTGCTTTGGCGCCATCCAAATATTCCCTCAGCCCAGCAGGGGAAATAACCCGCGCCGCATCAACAAAAGTTGCATCCAAAACATCTTTAACTTCAGGTGCAATATCCTCTAAAAATTCAGCGTATTCTTCTAATAATAGTTTTGACATAATTTTAAAAAATCACTTGTCAATAAAACTAAATCAACCTAAAAAAGTCTGCACCGCAGCTTGCAAAGTATCGCGCATATCTGGGTCGTCTGTGAGCGGGGTTATCATCGTCATTGAGCAAGCGGATTCAGCGTCAACACCTTTGGCAATCAGCTGTCCGGCATAAACTAATAGGCGGGTGGAAATGCCTTCGTCTAAGCCGTGGCCTTTTAAATTGCGGGCACGGTGGGCGATTTGCACTAATTTTTCTGCCATTTTTTCATCAACGCCTGATTCTTTGGCGACAATTGCTACTTCTAATTTAGTTTCTGGATAGTCAAAATCTAAGCCGCCAAAGCGTTGTTTAGTGGATTGTTTAAGGTCTTTCATCAAGCTTTGATAGCCAGGATTGTAAGAAATTACCAACTGAAAATCTGGGTGTGCTTTGACTAATTCGCCTTTTTTGTCAAGCGGCAATTCGCGGCGGTGGTCGGTGAGCGGATGGATGACAACAGTGGTATCTTGGCGCGCTTCAACGATTTCGTCAAGGTAGCAAATTGCACCAATTCTGGCTGCTGTGGTCAATGGCCCATCTTGCCATTTTGTGCCATCTTTGTCGAGCAAAAAACGCCCAACTAAATCTGAGGCAGTCATATCTTCGTTACAAGCAACGCTGACTAACGGCTTGCCTAATTTGTATGCCATATATTCTATAAAACGCGATTTGCCGCATCCTGTCGGGCCTTTAATCATCATCGGCATCCGCACATCGTATGCTGATTGATAAAGCTCTATTTCTTTGTCAACTGCCTCATAATAAGGCTCGTTTTTTATTATATATTGTTTTGCATCTACTGTTGATTTTGCCATAACTCCTCCTATTTATTTTTCTAAACTCGTTCTAAACATAAAACAACGCCAACTTTTACGCCGATATTATGCCTCTAATTTTAGCAAAAATTTCTATGATTTTCAATGTAGCTTTTGTTGCTTGTTTGGGTTTTAAAAAATTGCTAAATGGATGAAAAGCAGGTTTTGATTATTCATCTTCATCATCCGTTTCTACATTGCCAGACCAGCCAGCAGATTTGGCTTTGATGATGGCAACATTGTGAATTTTGTTATGACGCTGGCGTAATTCTGGCGGCAAGTGCGAAACTAAGCAGCCGTATTTGTCCCATTCGTCGTTTACTTTTTGCAGCAAATTGTCAATTCCTGATAAGTTCCATCCGGCGCAAGTTTCGCTCTCATCAAGCAAATTAAACACCCATGCGTCTCTGATAATTTTGCCAATAGTGGTCATACCACCATTGATTTCATTATCGATTCCTACATATGTTTTTGGCTTTTTCATTATTTTATTCTAATTAAATTTTTTGTCTTTAAAAGTCTGCCTGCAAACCTTTAAAGACAAAAAACCCCAACTATAAAAGTCAGGGTCTTTTGCAAATTTCAGCAGAAATTAAACCGTTTGACCACGGTAAATAACCATTGAAGTTCCTGCGCATTGAGCGAAATTGTCCAAACCTAACAAGCGAACATGGTTGTCCGGATGTGCGGTATGACAATTGTCTAACTCTTGCATAATTGCCTCTACATCTGTTTCGCCAAACATTGGTAATTTCCACATATACCAATATGAATCACTAGCATGTTCTGGCTCAGTGTGTTCAATACTTGGGTTCCAGCCTTTGTCAACAATATATTGAATTTGTTGACGCGTTTGCTCGTCGGTCATTGTAGGTAAGTATGAGAAAGTTTCGAATTTACGACTTTCTGTATTACTTAAGCTTGATTGATAATCATTCATATTATTACTCCTAATTTATTGTTAGTAAACAACAGCACCGAAATGCTGTTATTAATATTTACTTATGGGCTGCGTCAATCTTGTCAACAGTATCGAATTCAAACTTGATTTCTTTCCAAGTTTCCATAGCGATTGCTAACTCAGGGCTGTGTTTAGCGGCAGATTGCAAAATATCTTTGCCTTCTTTTTCTAATTCACGACCCATATTACGCGCCTCAACACAAGCTTCAACTGCAACACGGTTAGCAGCAGCGCCAGCAGCGTTGCCCCATGGGTGGCCGAGTGTACCGCCACCAAACTGCAAGCAAGAATCGTCACCGAAGATGTTAACCAATGCAGGCATGTGCCATACATGAATACCACCAGAAGCAACAGGCATTACACCTGGCATTGCGCCCCAATCTTGGTCAAAGAAGATACCACGAGAGCGGTCTTCTTTAATGAATGAATCACGCATAATATCAATCCAACCAAGGGTTGCTTCACGATCGCCTTCAAGCTTACCAACAACGGTGCCTGAGTGCAAGTGATCACCACCTGAAAGGCGTAAAATTTTAGTTAATACGCGGAAGTGAATACCGTGATGTGGGTTACGGTCAAGTACCGCATGCATTGCACGGTGAATGTGCAACAACATACCGTTATCTTGACACCATTTTGCTAACTGTGTATTTGCAGACCAACCACCAGTGATGTAGTCATGCATAATAATAGGTGCGCCAATTTCTTTAGCATACTCAGCACGCTTCATCATTTCATCAGAAGTTGCAGCAGTAACATTTAAGTAGTGACCTTTACGCTCACCAGTTTCAGCTTCAGCTTTATGAATGGCTTCCATTACGAAGTCAAAACGAGCTCTCCAACGCATAAATGGCTGTGAGTTAACATTTTCATCATCCTTAGTAAAGTCTAAACCACCACGAAGGCCTTCATAACAAGCACGACCGTAGTTTTTAGCAGACAAGCCTAATTTAGGCTTGATAGTGCAACCCAATAAAGGACGACCATATTTGTTCAAAATATCACGCTCTAACTGAATACCTTGTGGCGGACCATTACAAGTCATCACATAAGCAATCGGGAAGCGAATGTCTTCTAAACGAAGCGCACGAAGTGCTTTAAAACCAAATACATTACCAACCAAAGAAGTCATTATATTTACTACTGAACCTTCTTCAAATAAGTCAATTGGGTAAGCAATAAATGCGTAGAAACATGTGTCATCGCCTGGCACATCTTCAATCGCATAACAACGACCTTTGTAGTGGTCAAGATCAGTTAAAAGATCTGTCCATACAGTCGTCCAAGTTCCTGTTGAAGATTCCGCTGCAACTGCTGCTGCAACCTCTTCTCTGGGAACGCCGTCTTGTGGTGTTACTTTAAAACATGCAAGAATATCCGTCTCTTTCGGCGTATAATCCGGCATCCAATAAGTTTCGCGGTAGTCCTTTACTCCCGCATCATAAACTTTAGCCATTCTATGTCTCCTTTTGTTAAAAGAACACCAATCATACAATAGTAAATAAATAATGTAAAATAACATTTATTTAGATAATAATAATAAATATTTATGATAAATTACACACTTAAACAGATATATAGCTTTGAAGCAGTTGTGCGTTTGGGCAGTTTCACCAAGGCCAGCAAAGAGTTGCACATCACCCAGCCAGCGGTATATATGCAAATCAAGCAACTCAAACTAAATATCGGCGCTAGTATTATTAATATTAATGGCAAAAAAATAGCACCAACTTATATCGGCAAGCATTTTTATCAAACTTGCTTAGATGTTATCGGCAAACTTGAACAGTCAAAAGCAGGCATAGAGCAAATTCTAAACCCCGATTCTGGGCATTTGGAAATTTGCGTTGCCACTACTACTAACTTTTTTGTCTCACGAATATTGGCACAATTTAAACAAAAATATCCGAATATGACCTTCCATTTAGAAGTTACTAATCGCCAACTTTTGCTCGAAAAACTGGCAAATAATAGCACCGATTTAGTGATTATGGGAGAGCCGCCAGCTTCGATGTCGCTGACCTCACAGCCGTTTATGCAAAATCCGCTGATTGTCATCTCGCACCCCGATCATCCCCTGACTAAAAACCGGCGCAATTCTATCAAAATGCTCAACAAAGAAACTTTAATTACCCGCGAACAAGGCTCTGGAACTCGCATTACCATTGAGCGAACTACCGGAATGAAATTTAATTCTGAGATTGAAATAAATTCTAATGAAGGACGCTGGATTTTTTTATAAGATTGATTTTTAGAATT
>VSKZ01000029.1 GCA_008364125.1 Candidatus Thioglobus sp.
GATGAGATTGCCGATTTTGCCAATTTAAAGCCTCACGAGCAATATCGGTATAAACAATGGCGCTAACGCCGTCTTGCTCAAATGATTTTACCAACTCGCTGGCGCGTTTGTCGGTCTTAGTTGCCCAGCCGTCAATGGCAACAAGCCCATCATTTGCATCCAAACCAACGATAATTTTGCCGGCAAATTCGCGGCATAATTCGCTCACAAAATCCGGCTCAGTTACCGCTTTTGAGCCGATAATCAAATAGCTAACTCCGGCCTCAATATAAGCGCTGGCAATTTGCATATCACGAATACCACCACCAATTTGCACTGGTAGCTCTGGCAGCGCCTCGGTGATTGCCATAACGCTTTTGGCATTCATCGGCTTGCCAGCAAATGCACCATTCAAATCCACCAGATGTAAACGCCTTGCTCCTTGCATCGCCCACTTTTGTGCCATTTCTACCGGATTGTCGGAAAATACGGTGCTGTCTTCCATCAGCCCGCGCCGCAGACGCACGCATTGCCCATCTTTTAAATCTATTGCTGGAATTATTATCATAAAATTCTACTTTTAAAAAACGCTATTTTAACTGCCACCATTCATTTTCTATGCCAAATTTTTTATTTGCTTGGGCATTTGGATTTCAACTCTTGCGACAAAGATTGCGGTATTTTGATGTTGTTTTTATCCGCAAATTTTTTGACTTGATGTGCCTTTTTGCACTGTTTTAATTTAATATTTATAAAAATCATATTATGTTGGGCTTGTTGGTTTTTTGGTTCTGTTTTGATGGTTCGCTCAAAATCTTGATATGCCAGCGCTAATTTGTCCTGTTTAAATCTAACTACGCCACGATTGTAAAAAGATTTATTGTAAGATGGCATTTTGGCACGGCGTTGTGCAAAAAACTTGATAGATTTGTCAAAATAATCTTCCGCTTGCTGATATTTTTTTTGTTTAACTAAGACATTTCCCTTGTTATAAAAGGAATTGCCCAAGCTTTTATTAGTCGGTTCTTTGGAATAATATACAATTGCTTTGTCAAAATGTTTTATGGCATCTTTGGTATCGGTAATTCTGAGGCCTGTATTATTAAAATAAGTGCCTAAATTTATGTGCGAATAGGCAGGATTAACTTCATAATTAACGCTATGAGACCACAATATCAGCGAATTTTTCCAGATTGGAATTTGCCGAAATGCTGACAGAGTTGCAAAAATCAGCAAAATTATAGCAGCCGCCCAGATTCCAAATTGCTTTTTGTCAGCCTTACTAATTATAGCGGCAACAAATAAAGCAACTCCGAGCATAGCAAAATACAAATACCGGTCTGCCACTAAAGAATATTTTTGAAAAGAAAAACTCACAAAACCAGAAGTAGTGAAAAATCCGGCAATAAATAAAGCAACAGCAAAAACCACAAGCCGCTCGGTTTTGCGTTTTAACCACAGCCAATATCCCAAAAACAAAGGCAGAATTGCCAGCGGATAAAACCACCAAGCAGCGCTAATAAATTTTGGCGAAAGTGTATAAGAGGCGCTCAGATGGTAAGGATAGATAATTTTAAAAACATAAAACACAATGCTGTCAAGCCAAGCAAAAGGGCGCTGCCAAACAGCAATCGTATATGGCGAAAAATCAGCATAATTTGATTGCACCGAATAGGCAACTGCCGCTGTAAGCAAAGCAATAAAAATATAGGGCAAAGTTTTAATAAAATTTTCAACAAATTTTAAGCCAAAATGAAAATGATTACTCAAAAATAATATCGGCACTAAAACCACTGCTGATGGCTTGCTGAGCACTGCCAAAATAAAAAATATCAATGATAAATAAGACATATCATTTGGCTTTTTAAAATAATGATATAGCGATAATAAGGTAAATAAAGTTGCCAGCAAATCTCTAAATCCACTTATCCAAGCCACCGCTTCTACCTGCACTGGGTGTAATAGAAAAAATCCAGCGCCAAGTGCCACTGCCCACTTGTTGTCAATAAATTGCCTGAGAATAGTAAAAACCAGCAAGCCATTAACAATATGCACCGCAACATTTCCCAGATGTAAAATACCATAAACAGGCAGCGAAAACAGCTGTACCAAAGATTTTAGCAAGCCCAAAAATAGGTAACCAATCGGAATATACATCCCAAAATAAGGCTGTGTAAATAGTTGCCAAAAACTCTGCCACGAGGCATCCAATACAAAAGTATTTTGCAAATGACCACCAACAGTTCTGCCGCCATCACCATCATCCCAAACAAAGGAAAAACCCCACACTTGCGCATAAATCAGCAGCGGCAATAAAATCAAAAGTGTGGTTATTATTTTATTATCAGCAGCAAATAAATCGCTAAATTTGAATCTCAATTGCGCGATTTTAGTTCTATTATTTTTTGATCTTTTCCTCATAATTAGTATTTGCTTAACCGTTAAAACGCCGATAGCCAATCGCCTCAACCAAATGCGCTTTTTCCACCATTTTATTGCCAGCTAAATCAGCAATAGTGCGGGCAACTTTGAGAATGCGGTGATAACCTCTGGCACTCAGATGGAATTTATCAATGGCAGTTTCCAGTAGTTGTTTATTGTTTTTATCAAGCTTGATAATCTTGTCAATCTCATCGGGAGTAAGCCTGTCGTTGGATTTTCCTTGGCGCTGCTGCTGAATATTATACGCAGCAATCACCCTTTGGCGGACGGTTTCACTGCTTTCAATCGCTGTTGATGTTTGTCCCAGCAGCGTCTCTTTTGGCAGCGGCGGCACGGTTAACGACATATCAATTCGGTCTAAAAGTGGGCCGGAGATTTTGTTTTTGTATCTGTCAATTTGGTCTTTTGTGCAATGACATTTTGCCGTGCCATCACCATAATATCCGCAAGGACAGGGGTTCATAGCGCCGATGAGCTGGAAGTTAGCAGGGAAAATTGCTTGCTGAGCGGCACGCGATAAATGGATTTCACCTTTTTCCAAAGGCTGGCGCAAAACCTCTAAAACGCTGCGAGGAAACTCTGGTAATTCGTCTAAAAACAAAACCCCTTCGTGCGCCAGTGAAATCTCGCCGGGCTTAGGCGGAGAACCACCTCCGACCAATGCCACAGCCGAAGATGAATGATGCGGACTGCGAAATGGGCGGATTTTTAATTGGCTCAAATCCAGCACTTTATCGGCAACAGAATAAACCGCAGCTCGCTCCAAGGCTTTATTAATGCTCAGAGGCGGCATAATTGAGGGCAAACGCTCTGCCAACATTGTTTTGCCCGAACCCGGTGGCCCAACCAAAAGCAGATTATGCCCGCCACTAACAGCAATTTCCAAGGCGCGTTTAGCATGATGTTGACCTTTTACTTGAAAAAAATCGTTGCTATAAGCTGGGCTAATCGCTACCAAATTATGCTCCAATTTATCAACCTCACCTGTTCCTTGCAAAAACTCACAAACCTTTAACAAATGGCTACACGGATAGATTTTTGCCTCAGCCACCAGCGCATATTGTTCGGCTTTTTGCAGAGGCAAAATAATATTATGCTGCTCCTGTGATCCAGCAATGATAGCCGGCAGCAGCCCTTCTGTAGTGCGCAATGTGCCGTCCAGACCAAGCTCGCCATACAACTCAAAATCATCTAAATTGATGGCTGGCTTGATTTGCTCGCTGGCAATTAGCAAACCAATTGCAATCGGCAAGTCATATCGACCACCACTTTTTGGCAGATTGGCTGGCGCTAAACTAACGGTAATACGGCCTTTTGGGGGTTTGAATTTTGCATTCATCAAGGCGCTGCGAACTCTATCTTTGCTTTCACGCACAGCACCTTCTGGCAAACCGACAATAGAAAATCCGGGCATCCCGCTGGAAATATGCACTTCAATCGTAACTATCGGCGCATCCATAGCGTTTGAGGCACGGGTGAAAATTTTGGCTAATTTACTCATATCGCTACCAACTCCTCTAAATTCCATCTGGGCTTAATGACAATCTCATTGGCGGCCGTTGCCTGCCCTTTGACAAGACGCAAATGCCCAGCAAATGCAATCATAGCACCGTTATCAGTGCAAAATTCTGTTCTTGGGTAAAACACTTCTACGCCCACTTTTTGCCCCATTTTACCAAGCTCTTGGCGCAGCGCGCGGTTGGCGCTCACGCCCCCTGCTACGACCAATGTTTTGCGCTCCGTTTGCTCTAAAGAGCGGCGGCATTTAATCATCAGCGTTTGCACAGCTGCCACCTCAAAGGCTTTGGCAATATCGGATTTTTGCTGTGGATACTTGATAAAAGTGTTGCGAGCAAAGGTTTTTAATCCACTAAAACTAAAATCCAAACCCGGCCTGTCAACCATCGGTCTGGGGAATTTGAATGCCCCCTCTTCGCCCTGCTCGGCAAGCTTTGATAGTGCTGGGCCGCCCGGATAACCAAGCCCCAAAATCTTGGCAGTTTTGTCAAAAGCCTCACCAACAGCATCATCCAAAGATTCGCCCAGTATTTTATATTTACCGATTGCCTCAACATCGACCAACAGCGTATGTCCGCCAGAAACCAATAGCGCTACGAATGGAGTTTTGGGCTGCTTTTCTTCAAGCAAAGGCGCTAACAAATGCCCCTCCATATGATGCACTCCGAGTGCTGGGATTTTGAGACTCCAAGCCAAAGATTTTGCCACCCCAGCACCAACCAAAAGCGCTCCTGCCAAGCCCGGACCTGCCGTATAAGCGATAGCATCAATGTCGCAAAGTTGCAATTTGGCATCTTCTAACGCTGCTTTGATAAGCGGCAAAACGCGCTGAATATGGTCGCGCGAGGCAAGCTCTGGCACAACGCCGCCGTATTCTGCATGGATTGCAACTTGGGAAAATAGCCGATGAGCCAGCAGCCCGTGGCTCTGAGAATATATCCCAATACCAGTTTCATCGCAAGAGCTCTCAACGCCCAAAGTAATAAATTTATCCACGCTCGCCGAGATATACTTCACGCACTCTGTCGTTGTCTAAGATGCCCTCTTTGTTGCCTTTTGCAATGATTTCTCCATTATGCAAAACATAGGAATGGTCGCAGGTGTCAAGCATTTCGCGATAGTTGTGGTCGGTAATCAAAACACCGATGCCCTTGTTTTTTAAGTGGCGAATAATCTGCTGTATATCACCCACGGAAATTGGGTCAACACCGGCAAATGGCTCGTCCAGTAACATAAATTTTGGCTCCATTGCTAGCGCTCTGGCAATCTCCACGCGCCGCCTTTCACCGCCAGACAGGCTTATGCCGTCAAGGCTGCGAATGTTTTTGATATTAAATTCTGTGAGTAAATCCTCTAAACGCTGTTTTTTGGCGCTGGCAGTAAGTTGGTCGTTTAATTCCAAAACTGCCATAATATTTTTCTCAACGGACAGTTTTCTAAAAATAGACGGTTCTTGTGGCAAGTAGCCTAAACCGAGTTTGGCGCGTTTGTGCAACGGCAGATGGTCAATTTTGTGCTGATTTAAAACTACTTTCCCAGAATCAGCTTCAACCAGACCGCAAGCGATATAAAAACAGGTAGTTTTTCCAGCACCATTTGGGCCCAACAGCCCAACTACTTCGCCACTTTTGACGACAAACGAGGCATCGGAAACCACTTTTCTTCCTGCGTAAGATTTACTAATATTGCTTATACGCAATGCGTTTTCTGCGGACATAAATTAAAAAATTAAATTGCTTGATAATTGCTAATTTTAGCACTTTTGCCGCCCTATAAGTAGAGGGCATATTTGTAAAAAATTGGATGAATAAATTTTCTGAGTAATGCCTTTATCTTCAAGCAACAACGCACCTTTGTCGTCCACTCCGAGGCAAATACCTGAAAACTTGCGTTTTTTATCGTCATATTCAAGTTGCTTGCCGGCTAAATAATCCACATTTTTCCATTGCTGGGCAAAATTTGCAAAGCCTTGCTGCTCAAAAATTTGGCAAAATTGCAAAACTGTATTTATCAAATCCTTGCTCAAAGCAGATTTATTGACAGGATTTTTACTAATTGCATACAAATCTGTCCACGGAGTTTGACAATTTATCTGTGCTTTGACATTGATGCCGATACCGATTATGGCAGACTGAGCTTGATTTTGAATGCTATTTTCTATCAAAATTCCAGCTAATTTTTTATCTTGATAATAAACATCATTTGGCCATTTGAGCTGCAAGCCTTTGATACCAAGTTTTTCCAACACTTCAATCAGTGCCAAACCAATTGTCAAACTCAACCCGCTCAAATCCACCCCATCAGCAAACACTCGCCGAATTGAGAGCAAAACGCTGCTGCTATTGTCGCTTAGCCATTGCCGATGATGCTGCCCTTTGCCGCTAGTTTGCCTGTCAGTAATGCAAATCTGCACCCGAGGCGAAAAAGGAATCGTCGCCAGATAATCGTTAGTGCTGGGAATTTCGTCAAAAATATGGCAATCAATATCAGCTGGAAATTGTTGCGCAAAATCAGAATAATCATTTGTTGCTGCATTTTTCATATAGTCCTTTAGCGTAAAATTGAATAATTTATTTTACCGAATAAAGTATGAAAATAGCGTTAGGCGTTGAATATATGGGCAGCAATTTTCACGGTTGGCAGTTGCAAAAATCCGGTATTCGCACCGTTCAACAGCAAGTAGAAGCAGCACTTTCAAGCGTGGCAGACCACCGCGTGCGTGTGTTTTGTGCTGGCAGAACCGATGCTGGCGTGCATGCGTTGGAGCAAGTAATTCACTTTGAAACCAGCTCCGAGCGCGATGACAAAGCATGGCTATTAGGCGGCAATGTCAACTTACCTGCTGATGTCAATTTCACTTGGGCAAAACGCGTTGATGATGCTTTCCACGCGCGTTTTAGTGCTATGGCAAGACGCTATAATTACAAAATTTACAATAGCAAAATTCGCTCTGCTATCAAGGACAAACACTACTTATGGGAGCCAAGGGATTTAGACTTAAAAGCCATGCAAAAAGCCAGTAAATACCTGATCGGCAAACACGATTTTTCCGCCTTTCGGGCCAGCCTTTGCCAAGCAAAATTGCCAATAAAAACCATTGAATTTATCAAGTTAAGCCAAGACGGCGAGCATATTTTATTAGACATCAAAGCCAACGCTTTTTTACATAATATGGTGCGCAATATCACCGGCACATTGCTGAAAATTGGCAAAGGCGAGCGGCAAGCGCAATGGATGCAAGAAGTATTAAACTCCAAAGACCGAAAAACTGCTGGCGCCACAGCCCCACCTCAAGGTTTATATTTCATCAAAGCTTTTTATCCTGACTTCTAAGCTGACTTACTCATCCAGTTCCAAAACCCTGTTTGGAATACATAAATATTCCTGCTAGCGCAAATAGACAGTATAATAATGTCTAATTTTTTCAAATATAGATTAAGGTAATTATGCAAAATGCTACTCAAATAAAAGGTCAAACAAAAGGTCAAACAAAAGAAATTTTTGTGTCAAATAATACATTCGGCAAACTAAAAAAAATGCTCGTTTTCAGTGCGCTAACATTGTCTTTAAATGTTGCTGTTGCTGTTGATAATAAAGTTTTTGATCAAGCAGACATTGCCAGAGGCAAGGCAAAATCGGCAACTTGCGTTGCTTGTCATGGCGCTGATGGCAATTCTTTAGCCCCAATTTTTCCAAAAATTGCTGGGCAAAATAGAAGTTATTTGTTTAAACAATTGCAAGAATTTAAGTCTGGAACTCGCGTGGAAAGCGTAATGGGAGGAATTGTGGCAGCATTAAGTGATGCCGATATGGCTGATTTAGCTGCTTATTTTGCTGCGCAAAAAGTCTCTAAGGGTGTTTTATCATCGGGCAAAAGTTTTGAATTAGGGCGAAAAATCTATCGTGGCGGCAAAAAATCCACCAATGTTACCGCCTGCATAGCTTGCCACGGCGTTCACGGCAAAGGATTACCATCAGCAGGTTTCCCAGCATTAGCAGCCCAGCACTCGTTATACATTTCCAAGCAACTCAAACTATTTCGCCAATATTCACTCAACCAACAAACCGGTGAAAACAAACCCAGCCGTAACAATGATTATGAAGGAATGATGATTAACTTCACCAAAAACCTAACCAACAAAGAAATAGACGCAGTCTCAGCCTACATTGCTGGACTGAAATAACTCAAATTAGAAACAAGACAACAATAAAAGGCACTTTAACTGCCTTTTTTTATTGCCACAACTTTTCATATTACCAAGCTCACACTCTTCGTTTTCACGCTGTGCTAAAAAACGATGCTCATCATTAGCAGCATTACTACAAGAAATAATATCGTCATAATGCCGCCAGCTTTGATGAAATCACCAACTTTGTAGCCGCCCGGGCCCATAATTAGTGCGTTGACTTGGTGGGTTGGAATGAGGAATGAGTTTGAAGTAGCAATTGCCACTGTCAGCGCATAGATTGCTGGGTCGGCGCCGACTTGAATGGCAATATTTACCGCAATCGGAACCAGCAAAATAGTCGCACCGACATTTGACATTACCAAGGTGAAAAAAGTTGCCAACACTGCCATTGCTGCCAAAATAATCCACGGCGCCATATCACCAACAACGGCAACTGTTTCTTTGGCAATCCACAATGCTGTGCCAGTTTTGGACACTGCCAACCCCAACGGAATTAGGCTGGCGAGCAAAAATACCGTCTTCCAAGAAACTGCCCGATATGCCTCTTCGATTTTCAATACCTTAGTCAAAATCATTCCCAGTGCGCCCGTCAATAAAGCCACAGAAAGGTCAATATCGGTAAACAGCACCAAGAATAATGCCAGACCAAAAAACAGCCCTGCCCACTTGACTTTTTCTGGGCGTGATTCTTCTTGCTTAGGATAATTATCGGTGATGGCAATAAAATCTGGGTTGCTTCTGAGGCGCTCCAAATCGTTCCAACAAACATACACCACCAGCGTGTCGCCAGATTGAAATTCAATATCACGAATGCCCTCGCCTTCTTGCATAGTTTTACCACCACGATGCATAGCAACCATCGCTAAACCATAGGTTTTTCGCAGCCATATATCGCGCGCAGTTTTGCCGATAATGGAGGAGTTTGGCGGAATAACTATTTCAGCAGTGCCGCAATTTTGAGTGGATAATATGTCGGCAAATTTCTCGATTTTGTTGGACAATTCCAAGCCAAAACCATCCACAAAACTTTTCAAATTGTCCATTGAAGTCAGCAGTCCAAGCGTCATTTTTTCCTGAATTTGCGTGCCGCGCTCCACCGAGCCATGTCCAATCAAATTGTGATTTTGACTATCACGAACCGCAATTACTCGCACTTTGTAAATGGTCTCCACTTGGTCAAGCGTCATCCCCACCAAAGGGCTGTTATCTGGCACGCCGACTTCAAATAAATCGTAATCAATGCCATAAACATTTTTGATATGATTGATGACAGAGGTGGTTTCTTTGTTGTCTTTGGTGGTTGGTAATATGAATTTACCGGCAATCACAAAATACAAAATGCCAGTAATAACCAAAGCAATGCCGATTGGAGTTACTGAAAATAATCCCCAAGTTTGCATTTGATGCTCGGCGGCTATGCCGTGGTTGGCAGTGTGAATTAGGTCGTTGAGTAAAATTAGCGGGCTGGAGCCGACCATCGTTATCGTGCCGCCCAAAATTGCGGTAAAACCCATCGGCATAAGCAATCTGGACATCGGCACGCCGGAACGCACTGAAATGCGATTGACTACCGGAATAAACAAAGCTGCCGCCCCAACATTTTGCATAAAAGATGAAATAAATCCAACAGTTGATGAGACAATTGGAATAATGCGTGCCTCCGAACGACCTCCGACTTTGAGAATAAACGCTGCCACTTTGGTCATCAGCCCAGTTTTATCAAGCCCAGCACCAATAATCATCACCGCAATAATAGACATCACCGCATTAGAAGAGAAGCCGTCAAATAGATATTTACTATCAATCAAAGGGCTGTCCAGCCCCATAACGCCATGCACCAGAGGCAGCGAAGTCAGCCCCAAAAGCACCATTATCGTAATTGCCACTTCGTCAACTTCAGCCACTTCAAAAGCAAAAAGGTAAATCGTCAGCAGCAAAATCACCAACATCCAAGCGATAGCGGCTGTCGGCGCTAATACAGAAAGCCACAATGCAAAAGCGACAAACACGATAAAAGCAATAAATTTTTTGTTAGGCATAATGGATTTTTGAATTAAATTGAGGTAAATTATATCATTAAAAACGGCTGATATTACCGACCTATTCAGGCTCAAAAAATGTAACTTCGCCAGTTTTTAAAATGTATTTTGCGCCCACAATTTTGAGTTTATGCTCCGCTATTGCAGTGTTGATAATCGCCGAAGAATCTTGTAATTGTTGCACCGATTGCCTAATATTAGCGTCTGCCACCCTGCAAACCAAGTCGCTATGCTCATAATTTTTATCGGCTAATTTATCAACAATAGGCTCAATGCGTTTGACAATTGAATGCACACCAGAGGAAATATCGTCCTGTTTTATGTGTGCATCAATCGCCGCCGAAACCGCACCGCAATGCGTATGTCCAAGCACAATCACCAGCGGTGTTTGAAACAGACTAACAGCAAATTCAACGCTGCCAATTTGCGAAGGTGCAACGATATTGCCGGCGATACGAATAATGAATAAATCGCCAAAACTTTGGTCAAAAATGGTTTCAATCGGCACTCGAGAATCAGAGCATCCTAACACCACAGCAAAGGGTTTTTGCGGTTTGACAAAATCTTGCTTAGGGGCAAAATCAGAACGCAACGACTGATTATTAACAAATCTTTGGTTGCCATTAATTAATTTTTGCTGTGCTTGTTTTGCGTTCATAATTGTTGCAATTTTATACTAAAAATTTTCATCCCAATCAACCAAAATTTGTTGCTTTTGTAAATCGGTTTTGAGCAAAAAAGGTGCAATATAAGGAATCCAATATTCCTTCTCACCGCGCACAATAATCACATGATTTGCGCCTGTATCAGTCAAACTATACACTTTTCCAAACACAAAACCAGAGATCCCAATCACCTGCAAACCGATTAAATCTTGCCAATAATTCAGCCCTTCATCGAGCTTCGGCAACTGTGTTTTTTCAATATAAATATCGATACCAATTAGTTTTCTGGCACTTTCGCGCTCATCTATATTTTTGATTTTTGCAACAATGGTTTTGCCTTGCTCACGACCGGCAGTAAACTCCAAAACCTGCCACTGTCCGCCAACCTGAATATGCCAAGTTTTGTAGCTCAGAATATTTTTTCGCGGCTCAGTATGCGAGAATATTTTCACCCATCCCTGAACGCCAAAAAGGCCGTTAATCACACCGACCAACAGCCTTTTTGAGTTTTGATTTTCCACTGAATTATTTGGCAGCGCCCTCTGCCTTTTCGTCAGTTTCCGCTGGATCTTTTTCTGCCGGCGCTTCTGATTTAGTTTCCGCTTCCGCTGGCGCTTCTACTTTGGCTTCTGCTTTGGTTTCTGCTTCCGCTGGTGCTTCTACTTTGGCTTCTGCTTTGGTTTCTGCTTCCGCTGGTGCTTCTGCTTTGGCTTCTGCTTTGGTTTCTGCTTCGCTGGCACTTTTTCTGCTGGCGCTTCTACTTTGGCTTCTGCTTTGGTTTCTGCTTCCGCTGGTGCTTCTGCTTCTGCTTCTGCCGGAACTTCTACTTCTGCTGGCGCTTCGGCTTCAGTTTCTGCTGGTGCTGCTTCGACAGCTGCTTTAGCCTCACTTCTGCTTCTGCTTCTGCTTTTTCTTTTTCTACTGCCGCTTCTTTGGCTTTAATTTTTGCCTCAGATGCTAATCTATCTGCCACTGCTTGTGCCCGCACTTGTTGCGCGGCAACACGCTTTTCGCGAATTGAAGGGTCTTTAAATTCTTTGATAAGTTGCTTAACGCGCTCGGAAATTTGCGCACCTTTTAAATGCCAATATTCCAATCTGTCTTCCTCGATGGTAAGCCTAACTTCTTGTCCGCGAGCCACTGGATTGAAATATCCAATACGCTCAATGTATGCACTATCTCTACGCTTGCGCGAATCGGTTGCTACAATTGAATAAAAAGGTTTTTTCTTGGCTCCACCTCGGGCTAATCTAATTTTAACCATGGGTTTTTTGCTCCTTTTTTTGATAAAAAATCCCGCGCCAAATGACGCAAGACGCGATATTATATCAGGTTTTTACCTGCGCTTTTATTAAAGTGGTTTGTTATAATCTATTTTCTAAATATTGACATTGATTAACAGCAAGTATCATCAATAGGGCAACAATTTTGCTTTAAACCAAGAAACGCTGTGGTCTATATTTTTTATTTGCAATTATGTGCCTTCCATTTTTCCCTGTGGCCAATATTTATAGCCCATTGTGGTGGCTGGCAATCTGAGGTTTTTTGTGTTTCTGCCTCCGTCT
>VSKZ01000002.1 GCA_008364125.1 Candidatus Thioglobus sp.
GCTGGGGCTGCCGTCTGTGTTAATATCATTTATGCCGACACCGCAGAGTTTTTTTGGCAATCCGCAGGCGGCACTCAGCAGTTTCAAGGAAAAGCACCGCTCGCTGGCGGCTATGGGTCTGGATATGCACCTGATTATTGGTTTTAATGCGGCATTTTCTCAGCTATCAGCACAAGACTTTGTGCGCACAATTTTGCTGGACAAACTGGCAATGAAATGCTGTTTGGTTGGCGATGATTTTCGCTTTGGAAAGGGCAGAGAGGGCGATTTTGCACTGCTTGAAAACTTGGCAAAAACCCATAACTTTGCACTGGAAAAAACTCCCAGCATTCTGGCAGCCGGCAGTCGCGTCAGCAGCTCAAAAATTCGTAACTATTTGCAACAGGGTGATATGCGTTCAGCGGCACAAATGTTGGGGTATGAATTTTCAATCAGCGGCACAATTATTCACGGTTTAAAAAATGGGCGGCGACTTGGTTTTCCGACTATTAACCTGCCGATTAAACGCGAAATCAGCCCCATTTATGGCGTATTTGCCGTTGTTGTAAAGTTGCAGGGCAAAAGCTATCAGGGCGTTTGTAGCCTCGGAAATCGCCCAATAATTGGCGGCTTGAAAACCTTACTGGAAGTGTTTTTATTTGATTTTGAAGCACAGGTTTATGGGCTTGAAGCAATCACCATTTTCAAACACAAACTTAGAGATGAGCGCAATTTTGACGATTTCAAAGCGTTGGCTAAACAAATAGAAACTGATGTTGCAGATGCCAAGAATTATTTTGCTTAAAGCATTTTCCAATCAAGAGTTTTGCCTGCCATAAAAGGCACAACTGCACCATCAGCAAATTCAAATTCAGCTGCCACCGTCCACTTTTTGCGTTCCAAACTGATTGTGGTTGTGTTGCGTGGCAAGCCATAAAAATCAGCACCAAACTTTGAGGCAAAGCCTTCCAACCGCTCCAACGCGCCAGCACGCTCAAACGCCTGTGCATACAGTTCGATGGCATGTGGCGCAGAAAATACGCCAGCACAGCCGCAAGCAGACTCTTTTTCGTGCTTGGCGTGGGGCGCAGAATCAGTGCCTAAAAAGAATTTGGGATCGGCACTAATTGCCGCCTCAATAAGTGCTCTTTGATGACTGGCGCGTTTCAAAACCGGCAGGCAGTAAAAGTGCGGTTTGATACCGCCCACCAACATATCGTTGCGATTACTCAGAAGGTGTTGCGGAGTGATTGTAGCGGCGATATTATCAGCACTCTGGCGCACAAAATCCACTGCATTTTTAGTGGTAATATGCTCAAACACAATTTTCAACTCAACAAAATCATTCGCCACCTTGCTCAAAATTTCGTCAATAAACACAGCCTCACGATCAAAAATATCCACCTCAGAGCGGGTAACTTCCCCATGCACCAGCAGCAACATCCCCGACTTTTGCATTGCTTCAAGTGCGGGATAAATGTTGCCAATATCGCTAACGCCGCTGGCAGAATTGGTGGTTGCCCCTGCTGGATATAGCTTGGCAGCAACAACTCCACTGCTTGCCGCCCGTTCAATATCGGCAGTTGTGGTGTTGTCAGTCAGATACAAAACCATCAGCGGCTCAAAATTGCTGCCTGCTGGCAAGGCCGCCAAAATTGCGTTTTTATACGCCTGAGCCTGCGCCGCATTCACCACAGGTGGATTCAGATTAGGCATAATAATTGCGCGCCCCATTTGCGCCGCTGTCATCCCCACAACCGCTTCCAACGCCTTGCCACTGCGCAAATGCAAATGCCAATCGTCAGGTTTGATTATTGTTATTTTATTTTTCATCTGTTCAAAAATTGCTGTTTTCTATATATATTATTTTTAACTGTTCAAAAATTGCCGTTTTCTATGTATATTATTTTTAACTGTTCAAAAATTGCTGTTTTCTATGTATATTATTTTTAACTGTTCAAAAATTGCGTTTTTTGGACAGTTAAAAATAATATGCTAACTTGTTATGCATTATAATTCTTTCATATTTTTAGTATTGGACAAAATTGCAACTAATTTTTGGTTGAAATAATAATTTTCTCGCCCGATTTTTTCCCGCATTAATAGCCCTTCTTGGGTTAATTTTTCTAAATAGCGGCTCGCTGTTAGTCTGGACACACCTAAATCTTCCTGTAAAAAAGCAATTTTGGTATAGGGGTGTTTGAATATATTATTAATCAGTTCTTGTGAATAAATCTTGCCAAGTTTTTGCTTCATTATGCCTTTATATTCTTGCTGCAACTGTTTAATATTGTTGATAAGCGCTATGCTGTCTTTAGCTGTTCGCGTTACCGCGTTCAGCATAAAAATCGTCCATTCTTGCCAGTCGCCTGCGTCTCGCACGCTTTGCAATAATTGATAGTATTTGTCCTTATTGTGATTGATATAGCGACTTAAATATAAAACTGGCATATCCAGCAAGCCTTGCTGTAACAAATAAATAATATTGATAATGCGGCCGATACGCCCATTGCCATCATAAAACGGGTGGACGCTTTCAAACTGATGATGGATAATTGCCATTTTAATAAGCGGGTCTAAACCTGCCTCGCTACTGTTAATAAAGCGTTCCAAATCGCTTAGTAATGGTTGCAAATCCTGCGGCTGGGGCGGAGTATAAACAACTTCATTGGTAACATCATTGCGCAAAACCGTCCCTATTTGCGTCCTCACACCTGCCTCGTTGCCCTTTATAATTTTTTGCGCATAAATCATAGCGTTGATAGTAATCAGATTGTTGCCTTCCAACTGCTTATGGCAATATGTCAACGCCTCTGCATAACGGCTAACTTCTTTTGTGGCTGCATTTGCGGCATTTGGCTGCAACCTGTATTTAAGAATTTCATCTTGGGTGGTGATTATGTTTTCAATCTCAGAGCTGTCTTGCGCCTCTTGCAAGGATAGGCTGTCAATCAAAATAGACGGATTTGGCACACTTTGGCACAGCCCTTTGAGCTCGCCCAAATGACGATGCGCCGCACTCAAAGCCTTTAAAATAGCTGTGGTTTCAAAATCATTTTTTAAAATGTCAGCAATATAAGGCATATTTTTTATCCATAAAATGCTAATTCTACCACAACATCACTGGTTAACTGTTCAAAAATTGCGTTTTTTGGACAGTTTATCATATTTGATAAATCGCTCCAAGAATGCGCTCGCCCTGTGCGCCTGTTACTGCTGGAATGTTTGCTGTGGCGCTGTTGGTAGTTTGTTTGGCAAATAGGGCAAAGGCGGCGGCTTCGACGAAATCTGCTGCCACGCCCAAATCATCAGTCAGGGCGATTTTACTGGTAGGGGCTTGCTGTTTGAGGCGCTCGGTTAAGAGTAAATTGCGAGCGCCGCCGCCGCATAAATATACCTTGTCGCCAGTGGGAATATTGGCGCAAATGCTTTTTACTGTTAGTTCCAACAGTGTTCTTTGCACATCCTCTGGTCGCTCGTTGCCAGACAAATATTGCGCTAGCCACTCTAAATTGAAATATTCTGTGCCGGTGCTTTTTGGCGGCAGTTTGTGAAAATAATCATCCGTCAGCAACGCTGTTAACAAAGCTTCATTTACCGATCCGCTGCGCGCCCACAGCCCGTCTTTGTCGTAATCTAAGTTTTTGTGTTTGTTGATCCAGCAGTCCATCAGGGTGTTTGCCGGGCCGGTATCAAAGCCAATAGTTTGCTTATTTTTAATAATAGTTATATTGGCAATGCCACCTATATTTACAATCGCCCCATCCTTGCCAGCGAGTAAATGCCGATGGTAAAAGGGCGTAAGTGGCGCACCTTGTCCGCCAGCAGCCACATCTTGCATACGAAAATCAGCCACCGTAGTGATGCCAGTTTGTTCGGCAATCAAAGCGCCGTGGCCGATTTGCATTGAATAAACGCCGCCTTGGTGGAAAATCGTTTGCCCGTGCGAACCGATGGCACAAATCTCGTTTTTAGATATTTGCTTTTGTTTGAGCAACTTGGTGACAGTCTGGGCAAATAGTTGAGCCACGGCAATATCTAATTGTGCCAAGTCTTTCAAGCTAACAGTCTGCCGTTGAGCAAGTTGGCGCAACTGGGTTTTGAGCTCTGGGGGATATGGCAAAAAAGCAGTGGCTTTGGTGTTCTCGCAGCGATTGTCCATCACCACACCATCAACGCCATCCATGCTGGTGCCTGACATTAGTCCGATGTAATAAGTTTTAGCCATGGCAACTTTTGTATTTTTTGCCTGAACCGCAGGGGCAAGGGTCGTTGCGTCCTACTTTTTTGCCGGAACGCTGATAGGTCTGGGTATTTTCGTCATTGGCAATTTGCGCATTGGCAGCTTCTTCGTGTTGCCCCAAAGCCGCTTCGTTGTTTTGCTGCTCTACATCGCTGGCGCTGGTTTCGGGATTGATGGTAACGCTGGAAAGCGCCTTGACCACCTCGATATCGATTGTGTCCAACAGCGTCTCAAACATCGTAAAAGATTCACGCTTATATTCTTGGGTTGGATTTTTTTGTGCATAGCCACGCAGCCCAACACTTTGACGCAAATAGTCCATCGCTGCCAGATGCTCTTTCCAAAAGTGATCCAAGGTTTGCAACATCACCGCCTTTTCAAAACCACGCATTTGCTTAGCGCCAACCAGCGCTTCTTTTTGCGCACAAATGTCTGCCAATTCTTGCTCGATTTTATCGTCAAATTCATCAATTTCCAAGCCATCTTCAAGCCATTTTTGCAATGGAAAATCTGCGGCATAATCTGATTTTAAGGCATGGCCAAGACCTTCAATGTCCCAATCATCTTCGGTTTGTGCCGTAGAAATATAGCCCCCAATCACACTGCTAATAACGATTTTGCGCATTGCCACAAATTTATTTTGCACATCGTCAGCACCCATTAACTCATCACGCAAATCGTAGATAATTTTGCGCTGGTCGTTGGCAACATCGTCATATTCTAAAAGGTGTTTGCGCGCATCGTAGTTCATTCCCTCGACTTTCTTTTGCGCATTTTCAATCGCACGATTGACTATTTTATGCTCAATCGCTTCGCCCTGTTCCATCCCCAATCTTTGCATCATTCCTGCCATTTTGTCACTGGCAAAAATGCGCATCAAATCGTCTTGCAAAGATAAATAAAAACGCGTTGAGCCAACATCACCTTGCCGCCCAGAACGCCCTCGCAACTGGTTATCTACGCGGCGTGATTCGTTGCGTTCGGTGCCGACAATATGCAGCCCACCAGCATTAAGAACGGCATTATGTTGCTTTTGCCAATCGGCTTTTTGCGCCTCATTTGCCTCCTCTGCCAGCTTGCCACCAAGCACAATATCTGTGCCTCGCCCTGCCATATTTGTGGCAATCGTAACTGCCCCCAAACTGCCAGCATTGGCAATAATTTGCGCCTCGCGTTCGTGTTGCTTAGCGTTTAAAACTTCGTGTTTGACTTTTTTGTCTTTTAATAATTGTGAAATTGATTCAGAATTTTCAATGCTGCTGGTGCCAACTAAAACCGGCTGCCCAGTTTTTTGACAGTCTTCAACTGCCTTAGCAATGGCAGTCAGTTTTTCCTCCAAAGTCAGGTAAATTTGGTCAGACATATCATTACGAGAAGACGGTTTATTTGGCGGAATTACCACCGTTTCCAAGCCATAAATCGCCTGAAACTCAACTGCCTCGGTGTCTGCCGTGCCAGTCATTCCTGCCAATTTGCTGTAAAGTCTAAAATAATTTTGGAAAGTAATTGCTGCCAGCGTCTGGTTTTCTTTCTTGATGCTAACCCCTTCTTTGGCTTCAATCGCCTGATGCAAGCCCTCAGACCAGCGCCGCCCGGGCATAGTTCTGCCAGTAAATTCGTCCACAATCACAATTTCATCGCCATCAATAATGTAGTGATCGTCTTTGTGAAATAGCATATGGGCGCGCAGGGCGGAGCTTATGTGTTGCATTAGCAGGATATTGCTGGCATCGTAAAGACTAGAACCGGTTGGTAAAACGCCGCTTTCGATTAGCAGACCTTCTGCTTTGCTGTGTCCATCATCGGTTAAAAATACTTGCTGATTTTTCTCGTCAACAGTGTAATCGCCATCCTTTTCAACGACCACTTCCTTGCCTTCGCCGCTCTCAATTTGCTGGTTAAAATGCGCAATCATTTTGTTAATCGCCTGATAAACATCAGCGTAGTCATCCGCTGGTCCGGAGATAATTAGCGGCGTTCTCGCCTCGTCAATGAGGATGGAATCAACCTCGTCAATAATGGCAAAACTGAGCTGGTGTTGCACTTTTTGCTCTGTTGAAAAAGCCATATTGTCTCTTAAATAATCAAAGCCCAGCTCGTTATTAGTGGCATAAACAATGTCGCAATTGTATGCGCTTTTTTTGTCTTCTATCGCCATATCAGCAGTAATAATGCCAACACTGAGCTGCAAAAAATCAAACGCTTTGCGCATCCATTTTGCATCTCGGGCTGCCAAATAATCGTTGACAGTAACAATATGAACCCCTTTGCCTGTGAGCGCATTCAGATAAGCTGGCAGCGTTGCCACCAGAGTTTTGCCTTCACCAGTGCCCATTTCAGCAATGTTGCCATTGTGCAAAACGATGCCACCAACCATTTGCACATCATAATGACGCAAACCCAAAACCCGAACACTTGCCTCGCGCATAACTGCAAACGCTTCTGGCAGTAAGTCATCGGGCGTTTCTTGCGCTTCAAGCCTTTGCCTGAACTCTTGGGTTTTAGCGCCAAGAGCTGCATCATCCAAAGCTTGGAGCGATTCTTCAAAACCGTTTATGCTTGCTACCGCCTTGCTAATTTTCTTCACCATCCTTTCGTTGCGAGAGCCAACAACTTTGGCGACTAATTTAGTTATAATATTCATTAATATTTATTACAATGTGGTTTTAAAATGGTTCTATTTTACGCACAGATGTTGCGGTGCTGGCGGATTTATCCGACTTTTGTCAATTTTAAATGATTATGTCTAAAAAAATAACTAATTTGGCAAACTTTGCTCCGCACGGGGCTTTGGGGCTGGCATTTACACAGGCAAGAAAACTTGGCCATCTCAATTCACAACTATTGCAATATTTGCCTGAGCCGTTGCAATCGCTGTCTTTATGCGCATTTGACGACAATACTGCCACCTTTGTTGCTGATAATCAGGCGCTGGCATTTCGCGCGCAAAAACAGTCCTCGGTTTTGCTTGAAGCGCTATGGCAAATTGAGGCGCTTACACAAATTAAAAAAGTGGCAATCAAAGTTGATTTGCAAAAATATTAGAAATTTTTATGCCATTTAGGGCTTGCATACATTATAATTATTGGGTTTTTATTTTCAATTTGCCTTTTAATTTAATTCGTTTTTATTAAGGCAACACTTAAAAGGATTGATAATTTTATGTCAGAACAAGTAATAGACTTAAAGAAAAGGCGCTTTTTAACTCAGGCGACAAGTGTGGTTGGCGCTGTTGGAGTGGGCTTTGTGGCAATGCCGTTTTTGTCCACTTGGAATCCATCTGCTCGGGCAAAGGCAGCTGGCGCACCGATTGAAGTCAATATCTCTAAATTAGAGCCGGGGCAGTTGGTTCGCGTTCTGTGGCGTAAAAAGCCTGTTTGGATTTTTAGACGCGACAAAACCACTATTGCTAATTTAACCGGACTGAAAAATCTTTTGACCGACCCAGACAGCGCTAATAGCTCTCAACAGCCAGAATATACCAAAAATCTTTATCGTTCAATCAATCCTGATGTTGCTGTGATTGTTGGTGTTTGCACGCATTTAGGCTGCTCGCCAACTTATCGCCCTGAATTAGGAGCGGCCGATCTCGGCGGCGATACTTGGAAAGGCGGCTTTTATTGCCCATGCCACGGTTCCAAATTTGACTTGGCTGGACGCGTATATAAAGGAGCGCCAGCGCCAACTAATTTAGTAATTCCGCCTTATCGTTTTATGTCAGACTCTGTCATTAAAATTGGCATTAGCCCAAAAGAACACGAAATAAAGCCTATTTTTAAATCTAACAAACTAACTTAATTATGGATAACAACAAAAATTGGATTGACCAAAGATTCCCACTTACCAAAGTTTGGAACGAGCATTTGGCAGAATATTACACTCCAAGAAACTTCAATTTCTGGTATTTTTTTGGCTCGTTAGCAATACTGATGCTGGTTATGCAAATCGTAACGGGCATTTTTCTTGCTATGCATTTCAAGCCCGATGCCGCTACTGCTTTTGCCTCTGTTGAATATATTATGCGTGATGTCAGCTGGGGCTGGCTGATTCGCTATCTGCATTCAACTGGCGCATCGGCGTTTTTTATTGTGATTTATTTGCATATGTATCGCGGCTTGCTATATGGCTCATACAAATCGCCGCGCGAGCTGATTTGGATTTTGGGTATGGTGCTTTATATTGCGCTGATGGCTGAGGCGTTTATGGGTTATGTGTTGCCGTGGGGACAAATGTCCTATTGGGGAGCGCAGGTTATTATTTCACTATTTGGCTCAGTGCCGTATATTGGGCACGATTTATTGATTTGGATTTTGGGCGACTATGCTGTTGGCGATCCGGCGCTGAATCGCTTTTTCTCATTGCATGTTATTGCCTTGCCGCTGATTTTGGCTGTGCTGGTGTTTTTGCACATCGTGGCGCTGCACACAGTTGGCTCAAACAATCCTGACGGTGTTGAAATTAAAAGTAATAAAGACAAAGACGGCATTCCAAAAGACGGCATTCCATTCCATCCATATTACAGCGTTAAAGACATTGTTGGCGTGGTGGTATTTTTGATGCTTTTCTCAGCAGTGGTATTTTTTGCACCAACCCTAAACGGCTACTTTTTAGAAAGTGCCAATTTTGTTGAAGCAAACCCTTTGAAAACCCCAGACCACATTGCTCCACTTTGGTATCTAACCCCTTTCTACTCAGTATTAAGAGCAATCCCGCCAATGTTCGGCTCGCAATTTCCGGGAGTTATTGGTATGTTTTCAGCGCTGCTAATTCTGCTGGCATTGCCGTGGTTAGACCGCTCTAAGGTAAAATCAATCAGATACCGCTCAGCGCCTTACAAATATGCGCTGGGTATTTTTGTGCTCAGTTTTGTCTATTTGGGCTATCTCGGTATGCAGCCAGTAACTCCAACAAACGCCTTGTTAGCGCGAATTTTCACCGCTACCTACTTTGGCTTCTTTATTTTAATGCCTTGGTTCACTTCTATCGGCAAAACCAAACAAGTGCCTGAAAGGGTAACGGGGAAATAAGATGAAAAAAACACTAACAACAGCGTCTGTTTTGGCAGGTTTAATAATCTCTTTTGCCGTAACGGCTAACAGCAACGGCATACATCTTGACCATTCAAACGCCGATATAAACGACCAAAAATCGCTGCAAAACGGCGCACAACTGTTTATGGATTACTGCTCTGGCTGCCACTCTATCTCGCTTATGCGCTACAATCGCATCGGCGAAGACCTCAACATTCCTGCTGCCGATGTCAGGAAAAACCTAATTTTTGGCGACGGCAAAATTGGCGATAGAATAACCTCTTCGCTGTCCAAAAAAGGCGCAGAGGCTTGGTTTGGCACAACTCCGCCAGATTTGTCTTTGGTTTCTCGCTCAAAAGGAGGCGACTGGATTTACACTTACTTACGCAGCTTTTATGCCGACAAATCCCGCCCATTCGGGGTCAACAACTCAGTCCTGAAAAACGCCTCTATGCCTGATGCTTTGTGGGATTTGAAGCAAAGAAAATCATCCGCAGAATTTGATAATGATGTCAAAGATATTGTTAATTTTTTAAACTATGTCAGCGAGCCAGCTAGATTAGTGCGAGTTGATTTAGGTTACAAAGTGCTGGGCTTTTTACTGGTTTTACTCATCCTCTCTTATTTGCTGAAAAAGGAATATTGGAAGGATGTTAAATATGGCAAATGGAAGGCTAAAAGCTGACCAAATTGCAAATTGCACCTTGCTGATACTTTGTGCAAACAGGCGCGGATTTTTATTTTTAAAGGACAAAGACTATGACAAACAAACCAAATCCATCTTCAACCATTCTTTATTCGTCTGAGGACGATATGCCTTCGCATGCGGTGCGTTTCATTATGGCAGAGAAAAACATTGAGCGCGAGGTGGTTATTCTCGACGCCAACAAAAAAATGCCTGAAGAGGTTTTGGACAAGAGCCCATCTCAGTCACTGCCTACTCTGTATGACCGCGGCACAGTTTTATACGACCTTTCTGTGATTATGGAATATTTAGACGAGCGCTTTCCATTTCCGCCGCTGCTTCCTGTTGACCCGATTGAAAAATCAGAGAAACGCCAGCTGGTTTTTAGGTTCACACGGGCTGCTGGCAGCTGGTTTGAACAAGTCAAAATTATGGAAACCGGCAGCAAAAAAGCCGCCGCTGCCGCTAAAAAATCCCTCAAAAACTCACTGATTGAAATATCGCCTTTGTTTGAAAGCAAACCTTTTTTTAAAAGTGATGATATGACGATTGTCGATGCTTGTTTAGCGCCACTTTTGTGGCGTTTGAAAAAATTAGGCATCGACTTAGGCAAGCCGGGAAAAGCGGCTTCTGACTATGGAAATCGCCTATTTGCCAAAGAAAGTTTTAAGCAAAGTTTGACCGATTGTGAAAAAGAATTCAACTAAACAACTCACACCTGCCGTTGCACCTTACCTAATCAGAGCCTACCACCAGTGGATGGAGGATTCTGATCTCACAGCGCACATATTAGTTGATTGCTCAAAACCCAAAATCAGAGCGCCGAAAGCATTTATCCAACAAGGGAAAATCTCTCTCAACATCGCCAATAGCGCAACCAATACCTTGCTTATAAGCAACGAGAGTATTTCATTCAAGGCGCGTTTTGCTGAAAAATCTGAAAATATATTTGTGCCAATTGAGGCTGTGCTCAGTATTTATGCGGGTGAAAACGGCGAAGGTATGTTTTTTGAAGACCAGTCAGTAAAGAAAAAAACTAAGCGCCCCAACTTAACGCTGCTGGATTAACGCAACAATTGTCGCCTCAAACTCTGCCAATTTGTCGGTATTAAAAACCACAACTTCTACATCCGTATAAGCTCTTAGCGCCTCGGCATTGCCCAAATTGTTAGGCTTTATTTGGTTCAACACCAGCAGTGCAGTAGCAATCCCACACTTTTTAGCAGCGCCGATGGCAAGCAAAGATTGATTGATAGCGCCAAGCTCGTCTGCTACCACAATTACCAGCGGCAAGCCCAGACTGGCAGCAAAATCGCTATTTAAAATTTGCTTGGCAATGGGTGAATAAATACCGCCAGCGCCTTCAATCACCACAAAATCATCGTCATCAGTCGGCTGTGCTGATTGCAATAAATCTTGCAGGCTTATCACCTCGCCCTGCTGCTTGCTGGCTTTTTCACCGCTGGCACAAGCTTCAAACTTAAAACGGCAGACGACATCTATCGCCTCTGGATTTGCGCAAGCGGCATTTAATCGCAAAGCGTCTTGCGCCAACAGTCCATCAGCGCCTCTGAGGCAAGCGCTTTCAACCGGCTTTCTGGCAACAACATTATATTTGCCTCGCAGTGCTTTGATGATGTGGCTGGCAACTGTGGTTTTTCCCACATCGGTGCCGCTGCCACTTATAAACAATCCTTTCATAAGCGCAATTTTATCGTATTTACCCGAAGTGGGCTATATAATAGCGCCTATGCATAAAAATCTTACCACTGAATTTTGCGGACTTAAACTAAACTCGCCGATTGCGCTACTGTCGGGCTGTGTTGGTTTTGGCGAGGAATATACCCGTGTTCAAGGCTTTTCCAACAAATCCGCGGGCGTGGTTTGCCTGAAAGGCACAACTCTGAAACCGCGACTTGGCAATCAGCCGCGGCGAATTAGCGAAACTCCGAGCGGAATGCTCAACGCAATTGGGCTGCAAAACCCCGGTGCTGATGCAGTTATAAGCAATATTTTGCCAAATTTGAACAAAGCAGAAACACGCTTTATCATCAACATTTCTGGCTCATCGGTGAAGGAATATGGCGAGCTTGCCAAGCGTTTTGACGACAGCGATATTGATGCAATAGAAATCAACATCTCTTGCCCAAATGTGGACGAGGGCGGCGTGGCTTTTGGCAACGACCCAGATATGTCTTATCGCGTGGTTGAGATTTGTAGGAAAAATACCACAAAGCCGCTAATCACCAAACTTTCACCCAATCAAACAGACATCGCAAATAGTGCGCAGCGCTGCATTGACGCTGGAACTGACGGTTTGGCAGTCATCAATACGCTGATGGGAATGGCAATTGACAGCAACAGCAGAAAACCGATTATTGGCAACAATCAGGGCGGTCTTTCTGGGGCGGCAATCAAGCCGATTGCGTTGCTAAAAGTGCATCAAGTCTATCAAGTCAGCAAGCTTCACGGCGTGCCTATTATTGGTCAGGGCGGCATTATGAGTGCTGCCGATGCCATAGAATTTATAATCGCTGGCGCAGATTTAGTTGGCGTTGGCACTGCTCTATTTTACAACCCACTGGTGTGCAATGAAATCAACAGTGGCATCAGCCAATATTTAAGCGTTAATAATATAGCCCGTGTTGCTGATTTGGTAGGCAGTTTGGAGCTCAACTAATGGGCGAAAAATACCAAGAAATACCGAAAAACTTGCAAGATTTCATTGCCGCGCAAAAGCTGTTTTTTGTTGCAACGGCAAGTGCAAAAAGCTATATTAACCTTTCTCCAAAAGGCTCTGACTCGCTGCGAGTGTTAAGCAAAAACCGTGTGATTTGGCTCAATTTAACTGGCAGCGGCAACGAAACGGCAGCTCACGCCGAAGATGGGCGAATGACTATTATGTTTTGCGCTTTTGCTGGCAGCCCGATGATTTTGCGCCTATACGGCAAGGCTACGGCGGTGCATAAAAACGACAAACAGTGGGCGCAACTTTACTCGCTATTTCCTGCTAATATTGGCGCTCGGCAAATATTTGATTTGCAGGTGGATTTGGTGCAAACTTCTTGCGGTATGGCCGTTCCGTTTTTTGATTATCAGTCCGAACGCCATCAACTTGACGATTGGGCAAGCAAAAAAGGCGGCGATGGCATCGCCAAATATTGGCAAGATAAAAACGCCATCAGCCTTAATGGCAAGCCCAGCAAAATCAAAGACAAAAATCTATGAGCCAATATAATCACCAAAAAATAGAAAAAGCGGCGCAGCAATACTGGCACAAAAACCGCTCGTTTGAAGTTGTTGAAGATGACAGCAAAGAAAAGTTTTACTGCCTAAGTATGTTTCCGTATCCTTCTGGGCGGCTGCATATGGGGCATGTGCGCAATTACAGCATCGGCGATACTATTGCCAGATTTCAAAAAATGCAGGGCAAAAATGTGCTGCAACCTATCGGCTGGGATGGCTTTGGCTTGCCGGCTGAAAATGCTGCAATAAAAAATCAAGTTGCGCCAGCTAAGTGGACTTACGAAAATATCAATTATATGCGTAAACAGTTGTCAGCGCTGGGTTTTGGCTACGACTGGTCGCGCGAATTGGCAACTTGCCATCCGCAATATTATCGCTGGGAGCAATGGCTGTTTGTCAAATTATTTGAAAAAGGTCTGGTTTATAAGAAAAATTCGCTGGTCAACTGGGACCCGATAGACCAAACTGTGCTTGCCAATGAGCAGGTGGTTGATGGCTGTGGCTGGCGTTCTGGCGCGCCGATTGAGAAAAAAGAAATATCTCAATGGTTTATGCGCATCACCGATTATGCCGATGAGTTATTAGACTCGTTGGACTCGCTAAAAGGCTGGCCTGATGCGGTTAAGACTATGCAAAAAAATTGGATTGGCAAGTCGGTCGGCGTGGAAATTGACTTCATCAGAGGTGGCGCGCCGCTAAAAGTTTATACCACTCGCCCAGATACGCTGATGGGCGTTACTTATTTGGCAATTGCCGCCGAACACCCGCTGGCAGCCGAGGCGGCTCAAACGAATACCGCTGTGCTAGCGTTTATTGATGAGTGTAAATCCTTGCAAACCACTGAGGCAGCAATGGAAACAATGGTCAAAAAAGGCATCGATTCTGGGCTTACTGCCACCCATCCAATCACCGGCAAAGAGACGGCGATTTGGATTGCCAATTTTGTGCTAATGGGTTATGGCACTGGTGCGGTAATGGGTGTGCCAGCACATGATGAGCGCGATTATGAGTTTGCCAAAAAACACGCTATTGATATGCTTCAAGTTATTGATAAAACAAGCAATATTGACGATGGGGCAATCACCGATAAAGGTATTTTATTCAATTCTGGGAAATTTGATGGTATGGACTTTGAGCAAGCTTTCGCTGCCATCAGCAAAACCCTTGATGACAAAGGGCTTGGTAGCAAAAAAACCAACTATCGCCTGCGTGATTGGGGAGTTTCACGGCAACGCTATTGGGGCTGCCCGATTCCAATTATCAACTGCCCTGATTGCGGCGCTGTTGCTGTTCCTGCGGCTGATTTGCCAGTGGTGCTGCCAGAAAAAGTGCATCTTGACGGCGTTAGCTCGCCCATCAAAAATATGGCTGAATTTTATCAAACTAACTGCCCAAAATGCGCTGGGGCGGCGCGGCGCGAAACCGATACTTTTGATACTTTTTTTGAGTCTTCTTGGTATTTTGCCCGCTACGCTTGCAAGGACAACGACAAATTTATGCTTGATGAGCGCGCCAATTATTGGCTCGGCAACGGCGGTGTAGATCAGTATATCGGCGGCATTGAGCATGCTATTTTACACTTGCTGTATGCTCGTTTTTTCAACAAGTTGCTGCGTGATGAGGGCTTGATAAAAAATGATGAGCCTTTCAAAAACCTACTCACACAAGGAATGGTTTTAAAAGACGGCGCTAAAATGAGCAAGTCAAAAGGCAACACCGTTGACCCGCAAGAAATGATAGACAAATATGGTGCAGACACCGTGCGCCTATTCATTTTATTTGCCGCTCCGCCAACCCAAGATTTAGAGTGGAATGACTCGGGCTTAGAGGGTGCGTATCGCTTTATTAACAAGGTTTATCGCTTGGTTGACGAATTTTTAAAAGACCTCAAAACCAACAAAATCGGCAAGTTAGACAACCTCAACAGCAAGCAAAAAAATATGCGCCGTGAAACCCATCAAACCCTGAAAAAAATCACCGATGACATCCAGCGCCGACACTTATTTAACACCGCGATTGCCGCCTTGATGCAACTTAGCAACAGCCTGTCAAAATTTGACGCTATTGATGCGACTTCAATGGCTGTGCGTCAAGAATCGCTTAATATTCTGCTACAAACGCTAAGCCCGATTGCACCGCATATCTGCCATCATTTATGGCAAAAAATGGGTGGCGTCAAAGCGATTATTGACAATTCTTGGCCGCGCGTTGACAACAGCGCCCTTGTTCAAGATGAGGTGCAGATAATCGTTCAAGTCAACGGCAAGCTGCGCGCTAAATTGATGTTGGACGCACAACTGGACAAAAATGAGGTTGAGGCTTGCGCTTTGGCAGACAAAACTGTTGCCAAATTTACCACAGGGAAAACGCTGCTCAAAGTGATTGTAGTGCCAAATAAATTGGTAAATATTGTTGTTAAATAACCAATCTATGCGAGCGTTGATATGCCAAAACCAACCAAGGCACTAACAGCGATGACGGATATGATGCTGATTTTGAAGCGGAATAGAGCGACAAAAGCGCCACAGGTGATAGCTAAGGCGACCCAGTCTATCTGATTGTTTTGATAAAGCGTAGCAAGGGCAAAAAAGGCGGCAAGATTGACGATAACGCCGACCACAGCAGCGGTAACAGCGGATAGTGGGGCGACTAATTTTAGCTCGCCGCGACTGCTTTCGATGATGGGTGCGCCCAAAAATATGAATAAAAACGATGGCAGAAAAGTAAAAAATGTTGCCACCGATGCGCCGACAAAACCCGCCAACAACATTTGCTCAGCGCCAAAAATTTCTTTAACACTGGCGCCAACAAAGCCCACAAAAGCCACCACCATAATTAGCGGCCCGGGAGTGGTTTCGCCGAGTGCCAAGCCGTCTATCATTTGATGGGCGTCAAGCCAGTGAAATTGCTCAACGCCGCCTTGGTAAATATAAGGCAAAACTGCATAAGCACCGCCAAAAGTAACCAGCGCCGCCTTGGTGAAAAATTCTGCCATCTCCTGCAAAACCTTGTTTTCCAGCAGTGCTATTGTCAAAAATCCAAGCCCAATCCCAACAACAGCAAAGCTGATTAAGCGCCAAAGTTTAAATCTGGCGTGCTCTGGAACTGGGGTATTGTCGTCAATCAGCGCTGCGCCAAAACTGCCTTTTTCATTAGAGTGCGCTGCGGTTTTGAAGCTGTCCGGGATAAAATGCACGCCTAAATAACCACTGATAATTGCCGCTAAAACAATGTAAGGGAAGGGCACGGAAAACGCATAAATAGCGATAAAAGCCAGCAGCGCCAAGGATTTGAGCACATTGCTTGTTAGCGCCCTGCTGCCTATACGCCAAGCGGCAAATAGCACGATGGCAGTTATCGCTGGCTTAATGCCATACAAAATGCCAACGCTGGCGCTAAGGTCGCCATAGTTTAAATATGCCCAAGTTAATGCACTCAAAATAAATAGCGAGGGCAAAACGAACAATATACCAGCTACCAAGCCGCCAGTAACTCCAAACATCAGCCAGCCAATATAGGTCGCCAACTGCTGCGCCTCTGGGCCCGGCAGCAGCACAGCATAATTCAGCGCATGCAGAAAACGCTGCTCAGAAATCCAGCGCCGGCGTTCCACCAGCTCTTGGTGCATCATTGATATTTGCCCTGCTGGACCGCCAAAACTAATAAAACCAAGTTTCAGCCAATATAGAAAAAATTGTGCAGATGTGGGCTTTTTTGGCACTTTACCGATACTCATAGCTTGTTTCTTTGAGTTTTAAATAAAAAAATACTGTCGCGCAATTATGGTTTTTGACTCTGCTTATGTGTTTTATTTGCCTTTGAGCATCTTATGGATAAGCGGATAGAGGATGATTTCCATCGCCAAACCCATCTTGCCGCCCGGAACTACAATCGTGTTGCTACGCGACATAAATGCACCTTCAATCATATTTTTGATGTGGCCAAAATCAACTGGGGTTTTGGCTAAATCCTTAAAACGAATAACCACCAGCGACTCGTCTGGCGTGGGAATATCGCGAGTAATAAACGGATTTGAGGTATCCACGGTGGCAATGCGCTGAAAATTGATGTCTGTTTGTGAAAATTGCGGGGTGATAAAGTTGATGTAATCGGGCATTCTGCGCAGGATTGTGTCAACGGTTTCAGTTGCCAAATAGCCGCGTTCAGCATTGTCGCGGTGAATTTTTTGAATCCATTCGAGATTCACGCTGGGCACAACGCCGATTTTTAAATCACCATATTGCGCCATATCCACACCGTCAGCAACAACAACGCCGTGCAGCCCTTCGTAGAATAATAAATCTGTGCCAGCACCAACTTTTTCCCACGGAGTAAATTCGCCAGGATTAAGGTTTGAATTTAGTCTTTTATTATGTTCAGCCGCCTCTTCATCGGAGTGAATATAGTAGCGGCGGTTGCATTTTCCGCTGCTGCCATATTCTTTAAAAGACTCTTCAATTTTGCTAAATTCATTGGCATCTGGTCCAAAATGTGAGAAAAAATTGTTGCCTTTTTCTTCTTGTTTTTGCACTGCAACTTTCATTGCTGCGCGATCGTATTTGTGAAAACTATCACCCTCAATAATTAGTGGATTGATATTTTCCTTGCTAAAAATATGCTCAAACGCACGCTTTACAAAAGTAGTTCCAGCGCCAGAAGAGCCTGTTACTACAATAACGGGGTGTTTTTTTGACATATTATTACTCCTATTTTAGGTTGTTTTAAAAATCTAAATTATCAACAGAAAGCGCATTGGTTTCGATGAATTTTCTACGCGGCTCTACTTCGTCTCCCATCAGGGTTGAAAAAACCTCGTCTGCGGCAATGGCATCTTCAATTTTCACTTTTAACAAAATTCTATTTTCTGGGTTCATCGTGGTTTCCCATAACTGATCTGGATTCATCTCACCCAAGCCCTTGTAACGCTGGAAACTTTGGCCTTTTTTGGCATCATCCATTAGCAAATTTACTACTTCTGAAAAGTTTTTTACGCTGGTAGATTTTTCTTTTTTCTCAACAAAAGATTCTGCGCTGATTGCGCTTTCAACGCCATCGTAGAATTTTTTAATCGCTCCATAATCCGCTGAATCAAAGAAATCAGCGCCGAGATTATCAACATCTGTTTCCACGCCATACGAGGATAAACGATGCTCAATTTGTTCTGCACTTGGGTTAAAAGCCACTTTGTGCTTTTGTGCTGGCGATAAATCTTGCGACAATATTTGCTCTAATTTTGCGCTCCATTCTTGCGCTTTTGCCTTGTTTTTTAAATCCTTTAACGGCTCAACTTTGGCGATAGCATAAAGTAAAGCTGGGTTTATTTTTTTTGATAAGCGCTCAATAATTGCATTAATTTTATAATATTCTTTAACTGCCGATTCCAAGGCGAGCCCCGAAATTGCTGGCGCTTGCTTGTTGCTAAACACATTTGCATCGCTGATTGCCTCTTGCAATAAATACTCATTTAATTCTGCATCGTCCTTCAAATATTGCTCTTGCTTGCCTTTTTTAATCTTATACAGAGGCGGCTGGGCGATATATAAATAGCCGTTTTCCACCAACTCTGGCAAGTAGCGATAAAAGAAAGTTAAAAGCAGAGTGCGAATGTGAGCGCCATCAACATCGGCATCGGTCATAATCACAATTTTGTGGTAGCGCAATTTTCCAATATCGTATTCTTCTTTGCCGATTCCACAACCAAGTGCGGTAATCAAAGTGCCAACTTCGGCAGAACTTATCATTTTTTCAAAGCGGGCTTTTTCAACATTTAGGATTTTACCTTTAAGTGGCAGAATTGCTTGGGTGCGGCGATCGCGCCCTTGTTTGGCAGAGCCGCCAGCAGAATCGCCCTCTACCAAGAAAATTTCGCTCTCAGCAGGGTCTTTGGTTTGGCAATCGCTTAATTTTCCCGGCAAACCGGCGATATCAAGTGCGCCCTTGCGGCGGGTCATCTCTCTGGCTTTTCGTGCTGCATCGCGAGCTCTCGAAGCCTCTAAAATCTTGCCAACAATAATTTTTGCTTCTGTTGGGTTTTCCAGCAAATATTCGCCAATCTTTTCGTTGACTGAGGATTCAACTGGCGCGCGTACTTCGCTTGATACTAATTTGTCTTTGGTTTGCGAAGAGAATTTTGGGTCTGGAACTTTGATTGAAACAATTGCCGTCAGCCCTTCTCGCGTATCTTCGCCGGTGATAGTTGATTTTTCTTTTTTTGCCAAGCCCGAGTTGTCGATATAGTTGTTTAAAGTTCTGGTTAATGCGCCTCTAAAACCCGCCAAATGTGCGCCGCCATCTCGTTGAGGAATGTTGTTAGTGAAGCAGTAAATACTCTCTTGATAAGAATCGCTCCACTGCATAGCAACATCAACGACTATATCATCTCGCTCTGCTGAAATTGCAATAATATCGTTATGAATAGGTGTTTTTGCTTTATTCAAATGCTCAACAAAAGCAACAATACCACCTTCATATTTAAATATATCTTTGCGATCAGTTGCCAATTCTTGAATCTCAATATTCACGCCTGAGTTTAAAAATGACAGCTCACGAACGCGATTAGCAAGGATGTCATACTTAAATTCGGTAATGGCAAAAATATCGGCGCTTGGTTTGAAATGAACTGTTGTTCCAGTGGTGTCGGTTTTGCCAGTGACTTTCATTGGTGCGTCCGGCACACCCAGCGAGTAGTTTTGTTCATAGATTTCGCCATTGCGATGCACGGTTAAATGCACGGTTTCGGATAATGCGTTCACCACTGAAACGCCTACGCCGTGCAGCCCGCCAGACACTTTGTAGGAATTGTCGTCAAACTTGCCGCCCGCATGTAGGACTGTCATAATGACTTCTGCTGCACTTATGCCTTCTTCTGGATGGATGTCGGTTGGAATACCGCGGCCATCGTCCGTTACTGAGATTGATTGATCTTCGTGAATGGTAATGCTTATTTTGGAGCAATGTCCGGCTAAAGCTTCGTCAATTGCATTATCTACAACCTCAAATACCATATGGTGTAGGCCGGTGCCATCATCCGTGTCGCCAATATACATTCCTGGGCGTTTTCTAACGGCATCAAGGCCTTTTAAGACCTTAATATTTGATGCTTCGTATGCTTGCGATTGCTGTTTTGACATTGAAACCTTGTTTGAAAAAAATAAAAAATTATTATACCACGATAGCAATTTTTAGCGTTTATTTTTGCTGAGTAATTTCGCCTTGATTAATTTTAAAAATAGCAGTAGCAGGATTTATTTGCTCAATCGCTAAATTATGGCTAATATCGGTCATAAAAGTCTGCACATTTAACAATTGTAAATGTTGCAAAATAGTGTTTACTTTGTCATCGTCCAATTCTGATGACAAATCATCAATTAAAATAATTGGCTTTATGCCTAAATCTACCAGCATTACCACTTGCGTTAACCAGAAAATAATAGACAGAGTTTTTTGCTCACCCCTTGAAAAAAAGCACTCACTTCTATTGCCAAAAGTGAAAAAAATATTGGCCTTGTGCGAGCCATAATTTAAATATTTGGTGTGTAATAAATGTTGTTTATGTTTTTTTAAATGTTGGTAAATACTTTGCTCATCAAGTTTATCAACCTCTTTTGGCCAGCCGGATGAAAATTTGTAGTCAAATTTATCTGTCGAATCTATCAGCTTATCTAAGTTTTTGATTTTTTCAGAAAACATAGTTTTTTTAAGTTGTTGCAAATACTCAACTCGATTTTTATTAATTATGGCAGCAGATTTTGCTAACTCTAAAAACCAAAAATCCAATTCATCAGCTTGTTTTTTTGCTAACAAAATGTTTATATTTTTTAAAGTTTTATTGTAGGTTTTAAATGTTTTAGCGGCTTTTGGTTTCACGTGAAACACACCCCAATCTAAATAAGAACGCTTGTTTTTTGGTATGCCATTAACAACAAAACCCTTGTCCGGAGTGATAATTTGAATAGGGAGCAATTGGCTAAGCTTTGAAGAATTACCAACTTTTTGTTGGTTAATGCTAATTTTGGTGATGGTTTTTGATTTCTCTAACTTGATTTTGTTTTTGTCAACCTCAGCTCCCAACTGAAAAGAATCAGCTTCAAAATTTATGATTTCTTTGAGAATTTTTGTTTTAAATGAGCGATTATGTCCCAAATAATAAATTACCTCAATTAGATTGGTTTTACCTTGGGCATTATCACTAATAAACAGATTAATACCAGCACAAGGGCTAATAAACTGCGTTGTTAAATTACGAAATTGATGGATTGATAATTTGTTAATAACTGCCATACAAATCTTGCTTGGCGCTAATTAAACTCGCATCGGCATAACAACATATTGGTAAGTATCGTCATCAGCACTGCTTATTAAGCAAGATTGACTTTCGCCGTTTGGAATAACCATATTTATATTATCTGTTTGAATATTTTCCAAAATAGAGATGAGATAATGAATGTTGAAAGTAATATCAATTTCTTTATCAAAGTTGTCAATATCTACTTTTGTTTTTGCTTGGCCTCGTTCAGAATGAGTAAATATGTTGATTTGATTATCTTTGAAAGACAGCTTAACCCCTTTGGTGCGTTCTTCTACAAAAATTGAAGCTTGTTGTAGATTATCCAAAAAATTTTGACGCTCAATAACCACGGTATTTTCACAATCTGTTGGGATTACTTGTGAATAATTAGGAAAATTACCATCAATTAGGCGGCTGATGATTGTCGTATTATCGCTAACTAAATAAAAATAGTTGTCTGAAAGATGAATATCTACTTCTTTATTTTCATCTTTTTCCAAAATTTTAGTTAATTCCATTACCGCTTTTCTTGGCAAGATAACATTTTTTTTGTCTGTTAATTCATTAGTTTGTTTAATTTTACCAATTGCTAAACGATGCCCATCGGTTGCCACAACAGCAATATTGTCTTGTGTTGCTTCAAAATATAGCCCATTCAAATAAGCACGAATATCCTGATTGCCCATTGAAAAAGAGGTTTTTTTGATTAATTCGTTTAGAACAAGGCGATTAATATGAATAATTTCGCTATCTTTAATTTTTGGTAATGAGGGAAAATCTTCGGCATCAAAGGTATTAAGTTCAAAAGAATTATTGTTAGTTTTAATATAGACTTTTGTTTTTTCAATAATAAATTCAATAGCTGTATCTTCTTTAAGTTTGCGTAAAATATCAATCAAATCTTTTGCATAAATCGTCCAACTAACATCTTTTTGAGGCTTGATTTTTGTTGTAGCTCTAAGCTCAATTTCCATATCTGTTGTTATCAGTGTGAGATTTTCGTCTTTAATTTGAATAAGCACATGTGAAACAATAGGCAACGATTGTCTTTTTTCAACGACACCAATAACGGTTTGAAGTGGCTCTAATATTTCTTTAACGGTAAGTTGTATATTCATAAAAAATCCTTTAATTAAGTATTATTGTTATTATTAGTGGCATAACTTTTTGCTGAAAAGTCTTTATTTTCTTTAAAAAACAACAAATTAAACTGTTGATAACAATATCTTATTTTATGTAAAAATAATAGACAATGTTAACAAATTTTAACTATTTGCTAACTTATAAACATTGTCCACAATGGATTGTAAAATGTCCTGTGGATAGTGTTTATAAGTTGGTTAATTTTAGCTTTAATAATTCGTAATCATCCTTTGTTTCAGCCTGTATTTCCAACTTTTCTTTAATCTTTTTGATTGCGTGTAAAACTGTAGAATGGTCTCTATTGCCAAAATGTCTTCCAATTTTTGACAAGGATAAATTAGTCATTTCGTGAGCAATAAAAATAGCCATTTGCCGTGCAAAAACAATATTTTGCTTGCGGCTTTTTGAGCTTAAATCAGACACGGTAACGCCATAATGTTTGGCGTTTTCTTTTTGAATATCATTAATATCAACATTTCTGGCCTTGGGTTTTATCAAATCTCCAAGTGCTGAGTCCACAACCTCTTTGGTAACAACAATGTTTTTTAGGTTGGAGAAATCAATAAAAGCTTTGAGTTTGAGCAAAGCCCCCTCTAAATCACGCACATTTGAAGTAATATTGCCGGCAATATATAATGCTATGTCTTCGTTGAGGTTGACAGCGATGCACTCTGCTTTTCTTAGCAAAATAGCGGCCCTCATTTCTAATTCTGGCGGGGTTAGAGATAGATTTAACCCTTGCGCAAACCTTGTTTTTAAGCGCTCTTCCAGCGAGCGGATATTTACTGGTGGCTGGTCACAAGTGAGGATAATTTGTTTTTTGGTGGTGAACAGAAAGTTGAATATGTGAAAAAATTCTTCTTGGGATTTTTCCTTGCCGCCAATTAGGTGAATGTCATCCACCAGCAGTAAATCAGCAGATTGATAGTAAGTTTTTATGCCCTCAATGGTGTTGTGGCGCAGGCTGGCAGTAATATTTTTGACAAAATCCATCACCGGCGCATAAATCACTCTGGTTTTTGGATTTTGCTCTTTTACTAAATGCCCTGCGGCCTGCATCAAATGTGTTTTTCCTAATCCAGATGCGCCGTAAATAATGCAAGGATTATAAGGCGATTTTTTCAAGTTTTCCGAAATTTGTCGAATAGCTCCATACGCAATTTGGTTGGCGTTGCCCATCACTAAATTGTCAAAAGTGTATTCTGCAAACAGTGGAGTTGAGTGCTTAGTGTTTTTTTTTGGCTGTTGGCTTGCGGCGCCGATTCTGATTTTTAAGTCTTTGTCGTATTCTGCTACCGCACTTTTAATTTTTTGTTTGAGGTTTTTTTTAAGGTATTCCACCGCTGAGGCGTTGGGCGCTGTTATGGTTAAAACCCCGTCTTTTTCCACTGCTTTTATCGGCCGAATCCAGACGCTAAACTGCCCAACCGGGACGGTGTCTTTCAGAGTTTCAAGGCTTTTTTTCCAAGTTGTGGGCATAGGTTATTGGTTTTGCAAAACGAGATTTATAAAGCTCGTATTTTAGTCGCTTAGTTGCAATTAAAATGAATAATGATATACTAAATTTTTAATTTTTAAATGGGAGTCTGCAAAATGAATATATTTGAAAAATATTTTGAAAAGATGTTGTGGGGCTCGCGCTTAATGGTGCTTGCTGCCGTTGTTTCTTCGTTGCTATTGTCGTTGCTTTTGTTTGTTGTTACTGCCGTAGATGTCGGCGAATTACTGTCACATATTGGCGACTATTTAGTCGCAACAACCGATGTCAGAAAGGCACTTAAAATTGAAATGGTAGCGCACACAGTTGGTGCTATTGATGGCTTTTTGTTAGCAACTATTTTGCTGATATTTTCGCTTGGACTATACGAATTATTTATCAGCGATATTGACGAAGCAAAAGGCAGTGATAAGTCTTCAAAGGTGTTGGTTATCAATTCATTAGACGATTTGAAATCAAAATTAGCCAAAGTTATTTTGATGATTTTAGTGGTTACTTTTTTTGAGGTTTCCTTATCTATGAATTTTAATCAGCCGCTGGATTTGATCTATTTTTCCTTTGGTATTTTAATGGTTTCTTTGGCGCTTTATTTCAGCGCAAAATCATCGCATTGATTGATTTTTAGCGTTAGGTAGAGTAACATTGCCGTTTTTTACGAAAACAACTTATTTATGCGACCAATAATCGTAGCCGGCAACTGGAAAATGAACGCCTCAAAAGAGGCTGTGAATACTTTGGTGCTCGGCATTCTTGAAGACTTGCCTGATATTGATTCACAGGTTATCGTCTGCGCGCCATTCCCTTATTTGTCCCAAGTTGAAGCATTGACAGCGCACTCACAGCTAAAATTGGGCGCACAGGATTTGAATCCCAACACTTCTGGTGCTTTTACTGGCGAAATCAGCGCCGATATGCTCAAAGATTTTGGCGTGGAATATGTAATTCTCGGTCATTCTGAGCGCAGAAGTCTATACTTTGAAACTGATGAAATCGTTGCCACCAAAGTGCAAACGGCGATAGACAATGGGCTAACGCCGCTATTATGTATTGGCGAGTTGTTGGCAGAAAGAGAAGCCGGCAACACCGAGGAAGTGCTTGCCCAGCAGCTTAATGCCGTGATTGACAAGGTCGGCATCGAGGCATTTAAAAACATCATCATTGCCTATGAGCCAGTTTGGGCAATCGGCACCGGCGTTACCGCAACCCCAGCGCAAGCGCAAGCTACACACGCATTTATTCGCAAACTATTAGCACAAAGCGATGCAAATATCGCCCAATTAACCCCTATTCTTTACGGTGGCAGCATGAACCCGCTCAACGCAGCAGAGCTGATAGCTTGCGCAGACATTGACGGCGGGCTAATCGGCGGCGCATCGCTAAAAGCAGAGGATTTTTTACACATTTGTAAGGCGAGGTAATTATGTCATTTCAACTTATTTTAATTATTCACATATTGCTGGCGCTGGCACTAATCGCGCTAATTTTAATGCAACACGGCAAAGGTGCTGATGCTGGCGCTGCCTTCGGTGCTGGCGCATCGGGCTCGGTATTTGGTTCGCGTGGCGCTAATTCATTCGTCTATAAACTGACTGCTAGCGTTGCTGTCGGCTTCTTTTTGACCAGTCTGACCTTGGCTTATCTTGCCACCAATGAAAATACTGGCGCATCGGGTGAAACTAAAAGTATTGTGGAAGAGATTTTTTCAGATGTTCCAGCGGTGGACGGAGCGCCGGCAGCACCAGCAGATGTGCCGGCAGTTGACACAAAAACAAACAATATTCCCAAATAAGTTATTTAGTTATTTGCCGATGTGGTGAAATTGGTAGACACGCTACCTTGAGGGGGTAGTGGGCTATGCTCGTGCCAGTTCGACTCTGGCCATCGGCACCATTTTTTGCCTTCTGCGGCGTTGAATTTTAAAAATACTTAGTTGCGTAGGAGAGCTACGCGCCTGCGTATTTTTAAAATCCGCCTTGCAGGAGACAAAAATATTTGCAAAAATTTAGATTGAAATTAGCTCAACGGACAGTTTGTGAGACTTTTCTATCATTTCTAAAAACTTTGGGTCTATCCTTTTTTTAAGCGATTCTATTCCTCCATCCTCAGAAATAAACACTAGTTTTTGTAGTTGGTTTTCCTCGTGATTTATATTATAGGTAAGCGCCTTTACAAGATCTTTGAAGAATTCGTGGTGGGCGTTTTTCCCAGATACCTTGAGCTCGTATGCTGTGCGGTTTGTGCGGTCAACAATATCTATTTTCTCGTTGTTGCTGGGCGATACCTTAACCTCGCTTCGTATCGTTTTGTTACAAACTGCATCTTGCCATTCCTTGGTAATAGTTATTGCCGAGCGGGTATAAGCGGACACATTGCCATTGGTAATTCGGTGTTCTCTGTGTATTTCTCTTAGCTTGTCAATCATAACTGTTTCCTATCCAAAACCACAAAATCGTATGCGCTATTGTTTTTTTCATCGGCTGCGTGGGATTCTCGGGAGGTTTCGATGAAGTCGGCGCGGTTGAATTTGGGGAAATAGGCGTCGCCTTTGAAGCTGCCTTTGACTTCGGTGATGTAGATACGGTGGGCGTTTTGGAGGGTTTGTTGGTAGAATGAAGCGCCGCCTATTATCATTATTTCAGCGTCATTTTTTGCCAGCGCTAATGCAGCGTCAATGTTGCTGGCTGTCTCAATGCCGGGGGCTTGGAAATCTGGGTTACGGCTGATGACGATATTGCGGCGATTTGGCAACGGTTTGCCGATGGAATCGTAAGTTTTGCGCCCCATTAACACGGTTTTACCGGAGGTGGTTTGTTTGAAATATTGCAAATCTGCGGGCAAATGCCACGGCAGGGCGTTGTTATTGCCGATGAGTTGGTTTTCGTCCATTGCCACAATAATTGATAATTTCATAGAAAAAGCTGTAAATAAAGTAAAATAAACCATTTTACAAATATACTCATCGGTTGTGCCACTAATTCTTGCCTCTTCGTCGCCATTTAGAAAAATATTACTTAAGCGTCTTGGATTGGCGTTTGAGGTGGTTGTGCCGGATATTGATGAGAGCAGAAAACCCCTTGAAAGCCCAGAGCAACTGGCATTTCGACTGGCACAAGAAAAAGCATCTGAGGTGGCAAAAACCCATAGTGGGCTTATTATTGCCTCCGACCAAGTGGCAACGCTTGGCAACGCTGATGCGCCAGATGCTGTTGTTTTGAGCAAGCCGCACAATTTTGAAAACGCCACAAAACAGCTTGAACAAAGCTCTGGTAGGGCAGTTACTTTTTTAACAAGTTTGGCGCTTTTAAATACAAATACCCGCAAAATGCAGACAATTATCCACACGACAACGGTTTTTTTCAAACAGCTGAGTGCCGAAAAAATTGCAGATTATTTGCAAAAAGACCAGCCTTATAATTGCGCTGGCAGCTTCAAATCCGAAACCGCGGCAGGCAAGAATCTTATTGAGCGGATAGAGGGCGATGATCCTGATGCGCTGGTCGGTTTGCCGCTTATTCAACTGAGAAAAATGCTGACAACCAATGGCATCGCTCCCAAAAATTAACTGATGAGCCACCTTTATCCGCATGGCTTAGACCTCTTTAAAAACACACAGAAGGTTTATTGGGGCTCGCTACGAGGAAGTGCGCAAGCCCTTGCTCTGATTGAATTTACCAAGGTTCAGCAACAGGTTATTTTGGTGGCAGCAGACGATATTAGCCATTTTGAGCAACTGTCAAAATCGCTAAATTTTTACAATGATGGGCTGGATATTTTGAGTTTTAACGACCCAGAAGTGTTACCGTTTGACCATTTTTCCCCGCATCCAGACATCACTTCCAGCCGCCTGAGCACCCTATCCAAGCTGCCAGACCTCAAATGCGGCATCGTCATCACCACGATTGAGACGCTATTACAGCGCTTGTGTCCGTTAGAATTTAGCAAGCAATACAGTTTCAGCCTGAAAAAAGGCGATAGTTTAGACCCTCAGGCCTTCGCCCAGCGCCTGCTAAAAATTGGCTACAACCGAGTGTTGACCGTCAGGGAGCGCGGTGAATTTTGCACCAAAGGCTCGTTGATTGACCTATTTCCAATGGGCTCAAATCTGCCATATCGGCTGGATTTATTTGACCGAGAAATCGAGAGCATACGCACTTTTGACGCTCAAACTCAGCGTTCTATCGGCGAGGAGGAGCGGGTGTTTTTACTGCCAGCCAGAGAGTTTGCCACCGATAAAGACAGCATCGAACTGTTCAAAAAAAACTATCAAAATACCTTTGCTGACAACGCCAGTTTTATTTTAGACGAGGTTAGCGAGGCGCGCCTGCCAAGTGGAATTGAGTTTTATCTTTCGTTGTTTTTTACCCACACTAACACCCTATTTGACTATTTGCCGCAGAATGCTATTATTGCCAGCAGCCAAAGTTTTGGCGAGATCTTGCAGGCGAATTATGCTGAAATTGACAGTCGCTACCAGCTTGCCAGTCAGAATCACGAGCGCACTCCGCTGCCAGTTAACCAAGTATTTATTGAGAAAAATCAATTACTTGCAATAATCTCACAGCGCCAGCAGTTGATTATAAGCAGCTCTAAAATTGCAGAAAAAACAGGTGTTCTGAACTTTCCCAGCAAGCTGTTGCCGTCGCTGACCATCAGCGCCCAGCACAAAAATCCGCTGAGCAAACTGCTGAATTTTGCCAAGAGTTTTGCCGGCAGGATTTTGCTCGTTTGCGAATCTGAAGGGCGGCAAAGTGTGCTGAACGATTTACTTGCAAATCACGGCGACATTCCAATTGCAGTGCGACATTGGCAGGATTTCATCAGCAGCAATCACAGCCTTTGTAGCACCAATGACGAGCTTACCGAAGGGCTGCTGACTGCCGATTTTGCCGTTATCACCGAGGCCAATTTGTTCGGTGCAGATGTGGTAAAGCAGCAGCGACGCAGGCGTGCCAAGCACAAGGATTTTGACGAGGCGATTAAAAGCTTGGTGGAAATTAAAGTAGGCGATCCAATCGTGCATGAAAACTATGGAGTTGGGCGTTATTTGGGATTGAAAACGCAAACTTTTGACGGGTTGAGCCAAGATTTATTGGTGCTTGAATATGCCAATAAATCAAAATTAATGGTGCCGATGACTTCGCTAAATCTGATTTCTCGCTATTTGGGAGCAGCGCCAGAAGTCGCACCATTGCACAAACTTGGCGCAGTCGGCTGGAATCGTGCCAAGCAAAAAGCGCGAGATGCTTTGCACGATGTTGCCGCAGAATTGTTGGAAGTTTATGCCAAACGCGCGGCGCAAACTGGTTTTGCTTTCCCGCCGCCAAATGATGCTTATTCCTCGTTTGTTGCCAGTTTTCCCTTTGAAGAAACTCCCGACCAACTTAAAACTATGGGTGAAGTTTTAGCGGATATGCAAGCGCAAAGGCCAATGGATAGGCTGGTTTGCGGCGATGTTGGTTTTGGCAAAACTGAGATAGCAATGCGTGCGGCTTTTTTGGCAGTTGAGGCAGGAAAACAGGTGGTCATTTTGGTGCCAACGACCCTGTTGTCAAACCAACATTTTGTATCTTTCAAAGACAGGTTTGCAAAATATCCGGTTGAAATCACCAGCCTGTCGCGTTTTAAAAGTGCCGCAGAGCAAACACAAATCAAGCGCCAACTGCAAAACGGCGAGGTGGACATCGTTATTGGCACACACAAATTGATTCATGGCAGCATCAAATACAAAAATTTGGGGTTGATTATTATTGACGAAGAACATCGGTTTGGAGTTAAACAAAAGGAGTCGCTGAAAAAATTGCGTGGCGAGGCGGATATTTTAACGATGACTGCCACGCCGATTCCTCGCACCTTAAATATGGCGCTTGGTTCGCTCAGAGAGCTGTCTATCATTGCCACACCGCCGCAAGGTCGGAGTGTGATTCAGACCTTTGTTAGCGAGTGGGATGACGGCGTTATCAAGGAGGCTTGCTCGCGCGAATTGCATCGTGGAGGGCAAATATTTGTGCTGCACAACGACATTGACAGCATTGATAATATGGCAGAAAGTTTGAAATCGCTGATGGCAAATGTGCGAGTGCGGATCGCTCATGGACAGATGCCAATGCGCGAATTAGAACAGGTTATGGGCGATTTTTATCATGGCCGTTTTCAGATTTTGGTCTGCACCACCATCATCGAAACTGGCATTGACATTCCGAATGCCAACACTATTATTATCAACAATGCGCAGAATTTTGGCTTGGCACAGTTGCATCAATTGCGCGGCAGAGTTGGGCGCTCGCACCATCGGGCATACGCATATTTGCTGATTAAATCGCACAAATCGTTGAGTCAAAATGCAAAAAAACGCTTAGAGGCGTTGGAATCTTTGCAAGAGTTGGGAGCTGGATTTATGCTTGCCAGCCACGATTTGGAAATTCGTGGCGCTGGTGATTTGCTTGGCGATAAGCAGTCGGGAAAAATCAGCGAAATCGGCTTTAATATGTATCACGACTTGCTTAAACGCACTGTTGATGCTTATCGCTCTGGCAAAAAAATCAATCTAAACGAGGCGCTAAATCACGAAATTGAAATCAATACTGGGCTGGCATGCGTCCTGCCGCAGGACTATCTTTTTGATGTTCACGAGCGTTTGGTTTTATACAAACGCATTGCTAGCTGTCAAAATAATACCGAGTTAAAAGATTTGCAAATTGAGATGATTGACCGTTTTGGAATGTTGCCAGAGCCGAGCAAAAACCTGCTGGCCGTTACTAAATTGAAGCTGTTGGCAGAAAAAATCGGTGTTGATAAAATCTCAATTTATGATGACAAAGTGCAGTTGATTTTTGATGCAAAAACCACAGTATCGCCAGAAAAAATTATAAACTTAGTGCAAACACAATCGCAAATCTATCGCATCCAAGGGCAAAACCAACTCATCATCAGCCGTAAAATGCCCGAAGATATTGAGCGCATCAATTGGGTTGGAGAATTTCTGGCGCGCTTGGAGGCAAAATAAATATTTTGAGAGGGCGGATTTCTGTAACATAAGATGATAAATACAGGGGAAAACAATGAAACAGTTAACAAAAATAAAAATCGCATTTCTATTGCTTTGTTTGCCACTGGTGGCGTTTGCTGGCAGTTATACCGATAGCGCCAAAGTGTTGTCAGTGAAAGACATTTTCCGCGAGCACACTATACGCACCCCATACCAAGATTGCTACACACAGCAAGTGCGTCAAAATTCAAGAGGCGATGGTTCGGCTACCAATGAGTTATTTGGAAGCTTGATCGGTGGAGCAATTGGCAATCGGTTTGGCAAGGGCGATGGCAAAAAGGCAATGACCGTAGCAGGGGCGCTACTCGGTGCTTCAATTGCCAATGACGCAGAAAAAAACCCTTATCGCCTTGTGAACAAAGAGGTGTGCGAAACCAAATATAGTCATAGCAACGAAAGCCGTTTCAGCCATTATTTGGTTCGATACGAATATCAAGGCAAGCGTTATTCTTACACAACAACCAACCACCCTAAAACTGATAATATTCGCGTTCGCGTCAATATCGCTCCGTTTTAAGTGAGGCTAAACAAAGACGCTGCATAGTTTTCTATGTAGAGTTTTTTAATTTCTGCCAAGTCAAACTTGTGGTTTTGCGTGCCCAGATGGGTAACTTTGATGGCGCCGAGTAAGCTCGCTAATTGTCCCGTGGTTTTCCAATCTAAACCCTGCATCAGCCCATACATCAGCCCCGCACGATAAGCATCACCGCAACCAGTTGGATCTTTTGCAATTCCAACGCTGACAGCTTTGATGCGGATAATTTCACCATTGGTGTGGATTTCGCTGCCCTCGCTGCCCTTAGTGATAATCAACGCCTCAACCATCGAAGCAATAGTGGCTAAGTCAAGGCCAGTTTTATCCTGCAACATTTGCGACTCATAATCGTTCATAGCAAGATAGGTCGCCTGCTTGATAAAGACGGTCAGCTCTGCACCAGAAAACATCGGCAGCCCTTGCCCAGGGTCAAAAATAAAAGCAATTTTGCCATCAGTAAACTGCTGGGCATGCTCAATCATCCCTGTGCGACCATCAGGCGAAACGATGCCAATATCAACAGCGCCGGCATCTGTTACTTTATTTTGTTGTGAGGCATCCATTGCCCCAGGGTGAAAAGCGGTAATTTGATTATCGTCCATATCGGTGGTGATAAACGCCTGTCCGGTGTAAGCGCCTTTGATGGTTTTTATGTGCGCTGTGTTGATGCCATTTGATTTCATCCAACTCATATAAGGGGCAAAATCCTCGCCGACTGTTGCCATCGGCAGGACATTAGCGCCGAGCAAATGTAGGTTATAAGCGATATTGCCGCCGCAACCACCAAATTCCTTACGCATAGTTGGCACCAAAAAAGACACATTGAGCATATGAATCTTATCTGGCAGAATGTGGTTTTTGAATTTATCCTGAAAAACCATAATTGAATCAAAAGCGTAAGAACCACATACCAAAGCCGTTTTAGCCATATTATTTCTCCTTGTTTAATATTCTCAATTCCGCTGGCACGGGAAAATGCACGCTTTCTTTTGCGCCGTTTATCTCAACAACCTCGCTGGCGCCATAATCGCGCAAATAGTCAATCACCTCTTGCACCAACACTTCTGGCGCTGAAGCCCCAGCAGTAACACCAACAGTGCCAACGCCGCTCAGCCACTTGTCGTCAATCTCGTTAGCGCCGTCAATCAGATAGGCTTTTTTCTGCATTTTTGTAGCAATCTCGCGTAGTCGGTTGGAGTTGCTGGAATTGTTAGAACCAAGCACTAAAAGCAAATCCGAATCTTGCATCAGCGTTTTTACTGCATCCTGCCGATTTTGCGTAGCGTAGCAAATATCGTCTTTTTTCGGCGCTTTAATTGTAGGAAATTTTGCCTTTAACGCCTCCACAATTTGCCGAGTATCATCCACAGAAAGCGTGGTTTGCGTTGTATATGAGACCTCGCCTTGCAATTCAAGCCGCTCTACATCGCAAGCAGATTCAACCAAGGCGATGTTTGAATCTGGCGCTGATTGTCCAAGCGTGCCTTCAACTTCTGGGTGGCCATGGTGTCCAATCAGAATAACCTGATGCGCCTGTTTTTGCTTACGCACCACCTCTTTATGCACCTTTGTTACCAACGGGCAAGTGGCATCATAGATAATTGCGCCAATTTTTTCGGACTGTTTGCGCACCGCTTTAGAAACTCCGTGAGCGCTAAAAATAACCACTTTGCCCGCCGGCACCTGATTTATTTCTTCAACAAAAATAGCGCCCTTGCCCTTCAAATCATCAACCACAAAGCGATTATGCACAACTTCGTGACGCACATAAATAGGTGCGCCGTGCAGTTTTAATGCACTCTCAACAATCTCAATCGCGCGATCAACGCCAGCGCAAAAACCCCGCGGATTAGCCAGCAGCACTTTCATAGTATCTCGATGATTTCCACCTGAAAAGATACACCGCAACCTGCAAGCGGATGGTTGAAATTGACGCTGATATTGTCGCCGTCAATTTTGTCAATGCAGCCCGCAAAAGACTCGTCTGTCGGGGTTTTGAACTCAATGCCAGCGCTAAGTTTGAGAGCCATATTAGCTGGAAAATCTTGCCGTTTCATCACCTGAATAGCAGCAGGATTAACCTCTCCAAAACCATCATCAGCGGACAATAAAAAAGTGCGTAGCTCGCCAACTTTTGCCTCTTTAACGCAAGATTCCAAACACGGATCAAGCTGCCCATCGCCGATTTCAAACTCAAAAGGCGAACTGCCAGAGCTGTCCACCAAGGTGCCATCGGCGTGCGTTAGTTTGTAGAATATTTTATATTTGCCCATAGCCGCTGCTTATGAGGGGCGTAGTGCCTGCAATATTTGATGGATTTTGTCACGCAATTTGTGGCGATGGACAATCATATCAATTGCTCCTTTTTCCAACAAAAATTCGCTGCGTTGAAACCCTTCCGGTAGTTCTTCACGCACTGTTTGTTCCACTACCCTTTTGCCAGCAAAGCCAATCTGCGCACCGGGTTCGGCAATATGAACATCACCAAGCATAGCAAAACTTGCTGAAACTCCGCCCATGGTTGGGTCGGTTAAAACCGAGATGAAGCCAATTTTTTTGTCGCTCAATAATTTTATTGCCAATGAGGTTTTGCTCATTTGCATAAGCGAAAACACCCCCTCCTGCATACGCGCGCCGCCCGAGGCAGAAAAGCACACCAGCGGCATCCCAGTTTCCATACTGAGTTGCACTGCGCGGACAAATTTTTCGCCAACAACCGAGCCCATCGAGCCGCCCATAAATTTGAAATCAAACGCTGCCACAACAACGCCATCGCCGTGCAGAGTGCCACTTTTGACAACCAAAGCGTCTTTTTCGCCAGTGTTTTTTTGTGCTTGTGAAAGCCGATCTTTGTATTTTTTTTGGTCTTTGAATTTTAACGGATCGGCGCTGAGCAAGTCCGCACAAATCTCTTCTTGCCCGTCCTCATCAAGGAAACTTTCAATACGACTACGCGCAGAAATTCGCATATGGTAGTCACATTTTGGGCACACATAATTTAGATTTTTCAGCTCTTCTGAATAAAGCGTGGACTCACACTTTTGGCATTTACTCCATAAACCTTCTGGGATGTTTTTCTTAACAACGCTGGTGATGGAGGGCAGGATTTTTTCTAACCAACTCATATTTTTCCCCGTTTAACTATTTAATTGCGCTTGAAATTTCATTGGCCAAAGCGCCAACACTTGCTAACATTTTAGCCTTATCTGCACCGTGTTTTTCAACAAATGCAACTAATGAAGAGCCGACAATCACCGCATCGGAAAATTTGGAAACCGCCTTGGCAGTTGCCGCATCCTTGATGCCAAAGCCCACGCCAATGGGCAAATCGATAAATTGACGGATTCTACTAAGGTTGTTATTTACCGTTTCTACATCCAAATTTCCAGCTCCAGTAATGCCTTTTAGCGACACAAAATATACAAATCCAGAGGCGATTTTTGCCAAAGATTTTAAGCGCTTATCGGTGGTAGTTGGCGCGATTAAAAAAATCAAGTCAATGGAGTTTGCGCTAAGATTTTGCTTCAAGTCAGCCGCTTCTTCTGGTGGCATATCAACAACTATCACGCCATCCACGCCGCTTTTGCTGGCTGCAATTGCGAATTTTTGATAGCCAAAAACCTCAATCGGATTGAGGTAGCCCATTAACACCAGCGCCGTTTTGTCGTTGGTTTGCCGAAATTTTTGCACCAAATTTAAAACATCTTGCAAGCTCACATCGGCACTTACCGCGCGCTCATGCGATTTTGCAATCACTGGGCCGTCTGCCATCGGGTCAGAAAACGGCACTCCCAGCTCAATAATATCAGCGCCATTTTCCACCAAAGTTTGCATCAATTCAAAGGTGTTGTCCAAGCCACTATCGCCAGCAGTAATAAACGGAATAAAGGCTTTTTGCCCTTGTGGTAAGCTGGAAAATACAAAGTTGAGACGCGACATTATCTGTAATCCTGACTAAATTTATGCACGCAATCTACTAAAACCTGCATATTTTCTGGGTCAATATCGGGGGTAATTCCGTGGCCGAGATTGAAAATATGGCCAGTATCGCCCTTAAATTGTGCTAATATTTTTTTGACTTCGCGCTCAATTATCTCAGGAGTTGCATACAAAACCGCAGGGTCAAGATTGCCCTGAATGGCAAGCCTTTCACCCACTTGCGCTTGCGCATCGTCGAGCTCAACCGTCCAATCGATGCCCACGCCATCACAGCCAGTGTCGGCTATATGCGATAGGTGTTTGCCGCCGTTTTTGCTGAATAATGTTATTGGAATATTGGGGTGCTGCGCCTTCACGCCTTTGACGATTTTTGCCATATATTTAAGCGAAAAATCAAGGTAATTTTGTTTGGACAGCACTCCGCCCCAAGTATCAAAAACCATCACGCTGTCTGCCCCAGAGAGGATTTGCTGGTTTAAATATTCAATCACACTATTGGTCAATTTGTCCAGCAGCAGGTGCAACGATTTTGGCTCGTTGAAGAGTATTTTTTTACTGTTGGCAAAGGTTTTGCTGCTGCCGCCTTCGAGCATATAAGTTGCCAAAGTCCAAGGGCTGCCACTAAAACCAATCAGCGGTATGCGCCCAGACAAGGCTTTTTTGATGGTGGAAACGCCGTCAAAAACATAGCTCAAATCGTCGTTAATATAGGTTGGCAGCTTTTCAATATCTGCAAGATTTTGCAGTGGATTTTTGAATTTTGGACCCTCGCCCTCGGAAAAATACAGCCCCAGACCCATTGCATCGGGGATGGTGAGAATATCGGAAAATAAAATTGCCGCGTCTAAATCAAACCTGTCAATCGGCTGCATAGTAACTTCGCAAGCAAGATTGGGGTTTTTGCATAGCGCCATAAAATCGCCAGCTTTTTTGCGACTGGCGCGATATTCTGGCAAGTAGCGCCCTGCTTGACGCATCACCCAGATTGGCGTGCGCGTAGTTGGTTTTTTTAATAGGGCGTTGATGTAGTCAAAAGACATAGTTTGAGTGATTGTTTATGAGCAAATTATTATAACAATTTTCCCTGCAAGCGGGCATAAAAAAAGCCACAAACTGCGGCTTTTTGTTGGATGCTTTTTTGCTAACGCTTGAAAGCGCCGTAGCGAGATTTGAACTTTTCAACCCTACCAGCGCTGTCCATAATTTTTTGCTTGCCGGTGTAAAAAGGGTGGCAGCTGGAACATACATCTAAATGTAACTCGTCTTTGCCGATAGTTGAGCGTGACACAAAAGTGTTGCCGCAAGAGCATATTACTTTTACATCGGCGTAATTTGGGTGGATGTCTGTTTTCATAATTCTAATAACGATGGGAAATCTCAAAGAGAAATATTATACGCTATTGTTAGGCTAAAATGCAAATATGAAAAATATTAACGCCATTATTCTCGCTGCTGGAAAAGGTGCGCGGATGAGGTCAGACAAGCCGAAAGTTTTGCAAGTTTTGTCTGGTAAAACTCTGCTTGAATATGTAATAGATAGCGCCCACAAACTTTGCGCGAAAATGTATGTGGTGTATGGTTTTGGCGGCGAAAAGGTGCAACAGACAATTAAAAGTGATTGGATTAACTGGGTTGAGCAGGCCGAGCAACTTGGCACTGGACACGCAGTTATGCAGGCGCTGGGGCAGATTGAAGACGGCGTTATTTGCCTAATTTTGTATGGTGATGTGCCGTTGATTACGCAAAAATCACTGCAAAAACTCATCGCCGAGGCGCAAAAAAATAGTGCTGCCTTGCTTACTATTGACTTGGAAAATCCAACAGGTTACGGTAGAATTGTGCGTCAAAATGGGCAGATAAAAGGCATTGTTGAAGAGCAGGATGCAAGCGACGAACAGCGGGCTATTTGCGAGGTCAACACAGGGATTATGGCTTTTGATAGTAGTTTATTAAGGCGCTATTTAAAGGCGCTTGACAATGACACTGCGCAGGGCGAATTTTATTTGACAGACATTATTGCAATTGCAGTTGCCGATGGCAAGGAAGTCGCATCAGTAGTTGCAGAAGACGAAATGGAGGTAGCGGGCGTGAACGATAAAGAGCAATTAGCAGGATTAGAAAGGGCCTTGCAAAAAAAACAAGCAAAGCAATTTATGCAAGACGGTTTGACGCTAAAAGACCCGTCTCGCTTTGATTGTCGTGGCAATTTTAGCTTTGGCAAAGATTGTATTTGCGATATAAATGTATTGATTGAGGGTGAGGTTTCTTTGGGCAACAATACGCTAATTGCGCCGAACTGCATATTAAAAAACGCTAAAATCGGCAATAATGTGGTTATTCTCGCAAACACAATAATTGATGGCGCAACTATTGATAGCGGTGCTACCATCGGTCCATTCGCTCGCATTCGCCCAGAAACGGACATAGGCGCCAACGCCAAAATCGGTAATTTTGTTGAAGTGAAAAAATCCGTTATTGGTGCAAATTCAAAAATCTCGCACCTGAGTTATGTGGGCGATACCGTGATGGGCAAGGGCGTAAACATCGGCGCTGGAGTGATTACCTGCAACTATGACGGCGCAAATAAACACCAAACTAACATCGAAGACGGCGCATTTGTTGGCTCAGGCTCGCAGCTTATTGCCCCAGTTGTAGTGGGCAAAAACGCCACCATCGGTGCTGGTTCAACCATCAGCAAGAACGCGCCAGCAGAGCAATTAACTCTCAGCCGCAGCAAACAAACCAGCCTTAAAAACTGGAACAAACCCAGTAAAAAATAAGCTTAAAAACTGATGCCTTCAATGTCGGCAATGGTGTGGATGTCCTTGTCGCCTCTACCGGAAAGGTTGATGATGATGTTTTTATCTTTGCCTAATTCTTGAGCGAGTTTGATTCCGTAAGCAACGGCGTGAGACGATTCCAGCGCTGGCAAAATGCCCTCGGTTTTGGTGAGTGTGTGAAAACCGGCAAGCGCTTCTTTGTCAGTAATGGCAACATATTTTGCCCGCCCACTGTCTTTTAAATAGGCATGTTCAGGGCCAACGCCGGGATAATCCAAACCGGCGCTAATCGAATGCCCTTCGATAATTTGCCCATTTTTATCCTCCATCAAATAAGTGCGATTGCCATGCAACACTCCAACTTCACCGGCGCAAAGTGGTGCTGCATGGGCAGTTGCACCTTTTTCTAAACCATAACCTGCCGCCTCCACGCCATAAATTGCCACTTGTGAATCGTCAATAAAAGGGTGAAATAAGCCAATTGCATTTGAGCCACCACCAACACACGCCACCAAAGCATCAGGCAGGCCGCCGACTTGCTGGGCAAATTGCGCCTTTGCCTCTTTGCCGATAACGCTTTGAAAATCGCGCACCATCAATGGATAAGGGTGCGGGCCGGCAACAGTGCCGATGATGTAAAAAGTGTCGTCAATGTTTGTTACCCAATCGCGCATCGCCTCGTTCAGCGCATCTTTGAGCGTTTTTGAGCCCGAGCTTACTGGCACAACTGTTGCCCCCAAAAGCTTCATCCGAAATACATTCAGCGCTTGGCGCGCCACATCGACTTCGCCCATATAAACCACACATTCCAAACCCAAACGCGCTGCCACCGTTGCCGTTGCTACGCCGTGCTGCCCAGCACCAGTCTCGGCAATAATGCGAGTTTTGCCGATGCGTTTTGCCAATAGCATTTGTCCGATGGCGTTGTTAATTTTATGCGCGCCAGTGTGATTGAGGTCTTCGCGTTTTAGATAAATCTGCGCCCCGCCAGTTTTTACGCTGAGATTTTTGGCATGATAAAGCGGTGTTTCACGGCCGACATAATGTTTGAGATCGCTGGCAAATTCAGCCAAAAACTGCGTATCAACGCTATATTTTTTATAAGCCTCTTTGAGCTCAGACACCGCTGTTATTAATGTTTCCGCAATAAAAGTGCCACCATATTGCTCAAAATGCCCTTTGTCGTCTGGTAAATTGTATTTTTTCATAATTTTGGAAATGGTTTGTTTAATAATGATAAATATGGTCTCAATGCTGTTAAAACAAAGGCTTAGAAACCCTTATTTTACGCTATTTACAAATTGCTTAATTTTGGCAATATCTTTAATGCCTTTGGAGCTTTCCACACCGCTGGAAACATCTACTGCATAAGGGTTGACTTGAGAAATCGCCTCAGCAACTGTGGCTGGATTTAAGCCTCCT
>VSKZ01000030.1 GCA_008364125.1 Candidatus Thioglobus sp.
GCTGTCTGCCGCTGAGTTAGTTATCACTGGCAACCCAACAGCATTTAGCATAATTGTTGGCAATGATGACGGCGTATTTGCTATTGACAATATTGGAGTAATCAGTGTTGCTGACAACACTGCCCTTGATTTTGCCACCAATCAAATTACACACTAACAGCGCAAATCAGCAAAGATGGCACTAATGAAATTGCATCAATATTATCAATGCCTCTGAAAATACTCTCACCGTTGAAAACCAAAGCTTTGGCATAATCGCTGGCGATATTCCCTAAACAGGCAATGCCTAAACAGGTAATGCCTGTTTAAAAACGGTTGGTGGTTTTTGAGGCTTTAACATAAAGTTAAAACCTGAGCGATTAGATTAGATTAGGTTTAATTTTGGCTTATTTCTTGGCAGCTGTTTTCTTAGCTGTTTTCTTAACTGTTTTCTTAACTGTTTTCTTCTTTTTAACCTTGGATTTGGGTTTGTCAGTGATGGCTTTTTGGCATTCTTCTAAGGTGAGGTCGGCAGGGGATTTGTCGCCGAAGACTTTTTTGATGGTGATATTTTTTTGGCCTTTGCCTTTTTTCTTGCCGTTCCAAATGTAAGGACCGTAGCGGCCGTTTAGAACTTGAATTTCGGAGTCTTTAAAGGTTTTGATAATGCGTTCGGCATCAAATTTTTCTTTGGCTTTAATGAGCTCTAACGCTTCTTTTAAGCTAACTTCTTCGGGGCTGATTTCTTTGAGAGAGACATATTTTTTGCCGTATTGAATATAAGGGCCAAAGCGGCCGTAATTGGCTTTGATGATGCCGAAATCGTCAGTTTCGCCAACGGTGCGCGGCATATTGAATAGTTCTAATGCTTCTTCTAAGGTGATGGTTTCGATGACTAACTCGCCTCTGAGTGAGGCGAAGGCTGGTTTTTCTTCATCGTCTTTGTGTCCGATTTGGGCAAATGCGCCGTATCTGCCAAAACGCACGCTGACTGGTTTTTTGCTTTTTGGATCAGTTCCAAGATCACGAACGCCGTGGGTTTCGTCTCTGGAAATGTCTTTTGCCAGCTCAACTTGCGTATGAAATGGGTCGTAGAAATTTTGCACTACGCCTTGCCATGCCACGCCATCGGCAGCAATTGTGTCAAAGTCGGATTCTAATTTTGCGGTAAATTCGTAGTCAATGATATTGTTAAAATTCTTGACCAAAAAATCGTTAAGCAAATAGGCAACGCTGGTCGGAAATAGTTTGTTTTTTTCAGCACCTACCGTTTCGGTTGCACAAGATTCAACCACGCTATTGTCTTTGATTTCAACCAGTTGGAATTCACGCTGCGCGCCTTCGCGGGTTTCTTTGGTAACATAGTTGCGGTCTTGCACGGTGGAAACCATAGAGGCAAAAGTTGAGGGCCTGCCGATGCCCATTTCTTCAACTTTTTTTACTAATGATGCTTCTGTGTAGCGCGGCTTGGGCTTGGAAAAACTTTCTTTGGCACAAAAGCTGGCAAGCTTCAATTTGTCGCCTTGATTTAGATTTGGCAATAATTTGTCTTCTGCGGAAAGGTAGTCGTAGGCGCGCAAAAAGCCCGGAAATGTCAGCACTTCGCCATTGGCTAAAAACTGCTCATCGCGCTCAAAAATGTTGATTTTTACTTGCGTTTTTTGTAATTGCGCATCGCTCATTTGACAGGCTAAGGTGCGTTTGTAAATCAGGCTATATAATCTTGCAGCTTGTTCTTCAATGCCAAAAATATTGGGCTTGCTCAAATCAGTTGGGCGGATGGCTTCGTGGGCTTCTTGTGCGCTGGCATCTTTGGTTTTATAACGCCGTGGCTGGTGATATTCGTTGCCAAATTCTTTTTTAATTATCTTTTCTGCTGCTGAAATTGCTACTTCTGACAGGGTAAATGAGTCGGTGCGCATATAGGTAATTGCGCCTTCTCGGTAGAGATTTTGCGCCAGAGTCATTGTTTGTTTGACTGAAAAACCCAGTTTTTGTGAGGCTTCTTGTTGCAGAGTTGAGGTGATAAATGGTAGTTTTGGCGAGCGTTTTGAAGGCTTTTCTTCAATAGAGGCAATGCTCAAATCCTTGCCAATCAAGGCGTTTGCAAATTCTAATGCTTCTGCTTTGTTGGAAAAATCTTTGTTTAGTTTGACATCAACCACTTCAAGTGCCGAATTTGTCAATTCTGCTTTGACTTTGTAAGTGCTGGTGGCGGCATGGTCGTTAATTTCCCTTTCCCTTTCCACCACCAGACGCATCACCGGCGATTGCACGCGTCCTGCTGAGCGAGCGCCAGAGATTTTGCGCCAGAGAACAGGGGATATTTCAAAGCCCACTAATCGGTCAATAATGCGCCGTGCCTGTTGAGCGTCAACTAATTGTTGGTCCACAATGCGAGGCGAGCTGATGGCGTTGGTAATTGCGCCTTTGGTGATTTCGTGGAATACAATTCGCGGAGTGTCTTTTGCCAATCCTAATGCTTCCAGCAAATGCCAGGCGATTGCTTCTCCTTCGCGGTCTTCATCCGTTGCCAGATAGACTTGTTGGGAGTTTTTGACAGCTTTGCGTAAATCGGCAACTACCTTTTTTTTGTCAGCTGTGATTTCGTAAGTCGGTGTAAAGTTGTTTTCAATATCAATACCCATACCCTTTTTTGGCATATCACGAATATGGCCGATGCTTGATTTGACGATGTAATCTTTGCCTAAAAACTTTTCAATAGTTTTGGCTTTGGCAGGAGATTCAACAATGACGAGGTTTTTTGCCATTATTGAAGTGTGCGATTTTCATCAAGAAAAACGATGGATTCCAGCCATTGCGGCGAAACTTCTTCTTCGCTATTGCCGAGCACCATCATTACCACCCATTTTAAATCTTCAAGGGAAACGCTGCCTTCGTCCAACGACATTACTTGACTGATAATGACTTCGCGCTGAGAGGCGTTTATTTGCCCCATATTTTCCATAAACAATAAAAAGCCGCGAGCTTTGGGGCTGAGTTTGGATTTTTCTTCATCGTTATAAACTCGCAAACCGCCGCTGCCAGAGAGCGATAAAACTTCACCTTCTTGCAAAGTGGCAATACTTTCCAGCCAGTCAAGCGCTTTTTCGATGCGTGAGGCTTCAAAACCGGCATCGGAAAGGTGCGCTTTTAGGGTGATATCGTCAATTTCGTTTGCTGATTCGTCCGCAACTTCAAAGAGATAATCAAACATATAAGTTAAAACATCAAGAATATTATTTGTCATAAAGCCTCATTTAATTAACACATAATTAGAGCCATCAACCTTTGCCACGGTATTTTCAAGCTCTAATAAAAGCAACTCTTGGGTAATGATTTGGGGGCTAATCCCACTTTTTTCAACCATACTGTCAATACTCATAGCATCATAACTTAGGTATTTTAATAGCACAGAGGGGGGCTTGTCCATCTCTTTTTTACAAATAGTTGAGTTATTTGCTTTTATTTCTGTTGGAACAAACTGCAATTCGTCAAGAATATCGGCAACATTTTCTGTTAATTTTGCCCCTTGTTTAATCAGCTGGTGGCAGCCTTTTGCCAGTGGATTGGAGATAGAACTGGGGATGGCAAAAACTTCTCTATTTTGCTCTGCTGTTAGCTTTGCGGTAATCATCGTGCCGCTTTTTATGCTCGCTTCAACTACCAAAGTGCCGAGGCAAATACCGCTAATAATGCGATTGCGTCTTGGAAAATTGTTAGCAACCGGAGAAGTGCCGATGCACAGCTCAGAAATCAAAGCACCTTTTGTGGCAATTTGGCGTGCCAAAGATTTGTGTTTTGCTGGATAAATTCTGTCCAATCCAGTTCCACAAACAGCAATGGTCGGTTTTCCAGCCTCCAACGCGCCGATATGCGCATTGGCATCGATGCCGCTTGCCATTCCAGAAGTGATGACCAGCCCAGCTTGCGCTAATGATTTGGCAAACTCTTGGGCATTTTTTTCGCCGACAGGACTTGGATTGCGCGAGCCAACTATGGCAAGTTGCGGCAGCGACAAACAAGATACATCGCCGCGAACATACAGCAGCGGCGGTGGATCGGGGATGGTTTTGAGTTGTTCAGGATAGTTTTTGTCAATCAAGGATAAAATGTGGCAATCATCGGCTTTTGCCCAATCTAGGTCGGCTTGCACTAATTGAGTGTCGTTTTCGGCTAAAAAATCAAGTGCCGCTTGTCGAAAAACTCCGCTTTCTTTGCGTTCAGTTTTAGAAGCAGAGAAAACTTGCTCCGGCGATTCAAAAACCTGCAAGGCCTGATAAAAGGTTTTAGTGCCGATGTGCGGTGCTTTTAGCAGCATTAGCCAGTGAGTTAAATCCATTTTTTAAAAATTGCCGAAAGAGTTGCTATATTTTTATTGTAACACCGTGGTTATGGTAAAATTGCCCATTTTATTATTTAAGCGCATTTAGTTATGAAACAAAAAAGAACCTTCCAACCGAGCGTTATCAAACGCAAGCGCAACCACGGATTTAGAGCAAGAATGAGCACCAAAGCTGGGCGCGCAGTGATTAGCGCTCGCAGAAGAAAAGGACGCAAGCGTTTAGCCGCTTAATGTCTTTGTCTTTTGGGCTGGGGAGCGATGCCAAAATCCTCAAAGCCAGTGAGTATGCAGCTATTTTTAAAGGCGGAGAGTTTGCAAAAGGCAAATATTGGCAAGTCGTTGCCGAGTCAAACGGCTCAAAACCGCGTTTAGGGCTTGCCATTTCCAAGAAATTTTGCCGTTTGGCTGTTGATAGAAATCGCCTTAAACGCATTGCCAGAGAGACTTTTAGATTGCAAAAACAAAATCTGAATAATTTGGATTTTGTGGTGCTCACAAAGCATCAAGGGCATGTTAAAAACAGCGTTTTAGCCGCAGATTTGGCAGATTTATTTAACAAAATGGCACAGAATTAATGAAATATTTATTATTGATTTTTATCAAATTTTACCAATTATTCATCAGCCCATTGTTTGGTGCGAATTGCCGTTTTGACCCAACTTGCTCACAATATTCTTATGAGGCTGTGAGTCAGCACGGTTTTTTTAAAGGAATCGGTTTGAGCATTAAACGCATCGGCAAATGCCACCCTTGGCACAAAGGCGGATTTGACCCAGTGCCAAGCAAAAAACAGCAACATTCACATTAAACAAAATATTATGAACAATCAAAAATTATTTTTAGCAATAGCAATTTTTCTTACCATTTTTATTCTTTGGGATAAATGGCAAATAAAGCAAACTACTGATGCAAACGGCAATCCGGCTGTGCAAACGCAAATTACTGCGGATAATAATTTAAACTTTGATGTGCCAAAAGTAGATGTTAAAACGGCAAAAATAAAGCTGCCAACAGTGCCAACGATTGCGCAAAAAGGCGGCTTCACCACGGTAACAACCGACTTGCTAACGATAGAAATCAGCCACGAAGGCGGAACTATCCAAAATGCTTTTTTAAACAATTACCCTGCCTCATTGGACTCTGAGGATAAATTTCAATTATTAAGCGATAAATCAGGGCAATTATTTCAAGCACAAAGCGGCTTGGCATCAAGCGGCGGAGTTTTGCCAACGCATTTATCCACATTCAGCTCGGCTAAAAATAGCTATCAAATGAGCGGCAATGAGCTGGTAGTTCCGCTTGTGTGGCAGGGAAAAAATGGTATTCAGGTGCGCAAAAATTATTATTTTAAACGCGGCAGTTATGTTGTCGGTGTCGGTTATGATGTCAAAAATAACAGCAATCAGGCGCTGGATCTCAGATCTTATGTGCGTTTAAGCCGCGATGAAAGCGAGCAAGAAAGCTTGCTGATGCCAACTTTTTCTGGCGGTATTGTGTATGACAAAGTGGCAGACAGCGTGCAAAAAAATAGTTTTGGAGATTGGAGCGATTTTGATAAAACTAATGCTGTCGGCGGTTGGATAGCCATAGTGCAACAATATTTTCTTGCCGCTTGGATTCCAAACCAAGAGCAAAACCAAGAGTTTTCTGCATCAAATCATAATGAAACCTACAAATTGACCGATGCCAATCAACAAATCAGCGTAGCAGCCGGCACAACTGCCAACATCGGGGTTAATAGTTTGTATCTTGGACCAAAGGAATATAGCAAAATTGAGAACATAGCAACTGGTTTGCATTTCTCTTTGGACTACGGCTGGCTTGATGTGATTGCCGATCCGTTATCTTGGGTAATTCACAAAATTAACGGCTTTGTTGGCAGCTGGGGTTGGTCGATTATTATTATCACTTTTATGATTAAATTAGTGTTTTATCCGCTCAGTGAAAAGTCGTATCGCTCAATGGCAGGGATGAGAAAGCTGTCTCCGCGGCTGGCAAAACTCAAAGAAACCTATGGTGATGACCGGCAAAAAATGGGGCAAAAAACTATGGAATTGTATAAGAAAGAAAAAATCAATCCAGCTTCTGGTTGCCTGCCGATTATCGTGCAAATCCCTGTGTTTTTGGCGTTTTACTGGATGCTGTTGGACACTGTTGAGCTGCGGCAAACTGCGTTTTGGTGGATGGCAGATTTAACGGCGCAAGACCCATATTACATTTTGCCAGTTATTATGGGCATCTCAATGTTCATCCAGCAAAAGCTAAATCCAACACCGCCAGACCCGATGCAAGCCAAAATTATGATGGCATTGCCGCTGGTTTTTACGGTGATGTTTTTGTGGTTTCCATCAGGCTTGGTGCTTTATTGGGTGGTCAATAACACCTTATCTATCGCCCAACAATGGATGATTAACAAACGCATCAATGGCTAATTGAAAATCCAATAAACTGCATTTATGCAAAAGTTTTTAGACAATTATCAATTTTGGCGAGATGAAAAACTTGCTAATGCTGCTGGTAGTTTGGAGGAATGTTTGGTTGAAGTTGCCAATCCACAGAAATTAACTGCTGCGGAGGCTGGCAAAATAAAGCAGCTTTGTGCTGACAACAATTTTGCCCTGTTCACAATCCCGCCTCAGAGCGACTATCCCCGTGCTATTATTGACTTTAACCAGCAATTTGACTTGACTAATCAAGACCAACATTTATACCTGCAAAACGATGGTTTGGCGCATATTACTCAAAGTTCTGAGCGGGGGCAATCGGAGTTTATTCCTTACACCGACAGGGCTATTGGCTGGCATACGGACGGATATTACAATGCTCCTTCGCAGCGCATTCGGGCGTTTTCATTATTTTGCGTAACCCCAGCTGCCTCTGGCGGAATTAGCCAGTGGATTGATCCGCAAATGGCTTATATTTTGCTCAGAGAAAAAAATGCCGATGCTGCTGATGCGTTGGCTAATCCACAGGCGTTGGGAGTTCCCGAGCATATTGTTGATGGCATAGTTAGGCGAGCCGCTTCGGTGGGGCCGATATTTTTTATTGACGAGCAAACTCGCCAGTTATCTATGCGTTATACTCAGAGAAAACGCTACATTCTGCCATATTCAGCAGAGGTCGGACAAGCGGTAGAAGTGTTGGACGATATTTTGCAGAGCAAAAATCCGCAGCGTTTTGAATATCGTTTGGACGCTAATCAGGGCATAATTTGCAACAATGTGATACATAATCGTAGCACTTTTACTGATGATTTGAGCCGCCCGCGCCTGTTACTTAGGGGGCGCTACGGCAATCGTATATAATTAAGTATGAATTTTTTAGCAGCTGCCAAATATATCTGTTCGCCTAATTGCAATGAGCGCCCGAGTTTTGAGGTTTCATTGTTGGTAATTCACAATATTTCACTGCCGGCTGGAGAGTTTGAGAATGATTATATTGAGCAATTTTTCACCAATCAATTGGATTTCAATCAGCATCCTTATTTTAAAACACTTAGCAAAATGAAAGTTTCGGCGCACCTGTTAATTAAACGCGATGGCAGTATTTTGCAGTTTGTGCCATTTAATAAACGCGCTTGGCATGCTGGAAAATCCAATTTTAAAGGCAGGGAAAATTGCAATGATTTTTCCATCGGCATTGAATTGGAGGGCGCTGACGACATTGAATACACCAGCGCACAATATAAGGCGTTGGGCAGCAGCATAAAAGCGTTAAAATCACACTATCCGCTAACCGATATTGTCGGACATAGCGATATTGCCCCCGGCAGAAAAACCGACCCAGGGAGCGCATTTGATTGGAGCAAAATAGATGAATACAGATAAATTAGCACAAAAAATTAAACTGATTATTTTTGATGTGGACGGCGTTTTGACCGATGGCGGGCTGTATTTTTCTGCTGATGGTAGCGAGCAAAAACGCTTCAATTCGCTTGACGGACAGGGCATTAAAATGCTTCGGCAGTGCGGAATTGAACCTGCGGTTATCAGCGCCAGAAGTTGTATGAGCGTTGAGCATAGAATGAAAAATCTAAATATCAAGCATTTTTATCAAGGGCAAAGCGACAAGTTGCTGGCGTTTAATGAGCTTATTAGCAAACTCAAACTCAGCGCTGATGAGGTGGCTTATGTGGGCGATGATGTGTTAGATTTGCCGGTGATGAGCAGGGTCGGGCTGGCTGTTGCTGTTGCTAATGCGCACGATTTGGTCAAGCAGCGAGCTGATTTTATTACCAAAAAAACCGGCGGCAATGGCGCTGTGCGTGAAGTTTGCGATTTTATTTTGCAAGCACAAGACAAGTTTGATAAAGCGATGAGCCCATATCTTGACTGATTTTCAAAACCGCTGTTATCAAACTCTAAAAGCCGAAGTTCCATCTGGAAAAGTGATAACTTATGGCAGATTTTGCATTATTTTTAGGTAAAATTGCTCGCTTTATACGCTTTTAAGCCATTAGCGGAAAAACACAAAAACCATTATTAAGTTAATTAAAATATCCTGTAATTGGATATTTGTTATTCTAAATTAGGATTATTAAATGAGTAAAAGAAGCCCATTTGATAAGCGTCGAGAGATTTTAAGAAGCCTGTTAATTGGCATTAGAAAACAGCAAAATACTACTCAGGATCAACTTGCAAAACAGCTACAAAAGCCGCAATCATTTGTGAGCAAATATGAAAGTGGCGACCGGACAATTGATTTGGTGGAAGCGTATCAAATTTGTCAGGCACTAAATTATCAATTTATGGAACTTATCACTGGTTTTGAGGCAGAAGTCAACGAAGAAGCTGCTATTTATGACAGCGGTAAATTTTATTAACAGCCGACTTTTTTGGCTGCCTAAATCTAATATTAAAAAAAAGCCTGTGTTTTACATTTTCAGGTAAAATTGCTCGCTTGATGTATTTGGTCGCAAAATACATTATTTATCCGCCTATTTTAATGGGCGATTTTTATTTTTTGGAGAAGACAAAATGAGTATTATTATTAACGCAGAAACGCGTAAAGACCAGGGGAAAGGTGCGAGCCGCCGCCTGCGTCATCAAGGGCAAGTGCCTGCTATTGTTTACGGTTCGGGCAAACAGCCGAGTATGATTACGCTAAACATTCACGAAATAACCCACCTTTTAGAAAACGAAGAAAGCTATACTTCGGTGCTGGATTTATCAATTGACAAAAAAATTGAGCCAGTAATTATCAAAGATTTACAACGCCATCAGGCGAAAAATCTCGTTATCCATATGGATTTTTTGCGTGTTGATATGAATAAAGAAATTGTTACTAATATTCCGCTGCACTTTATCGGCGAAGAAGACAATGATGCAATGCGTCTGGGCGCGATTCTCAACCGCTTTATTACTGCGATTGAGGTTTCTTGTCTGCCTGCCAATTTGCCAAATTCCATTGAAATTGACATCAGCAATTTGGAAATCGGCGACCACATCAGCCTGACTGGGATAACTATGCCAGAAGGCGTTATCATCACCGCACTAACACATGGCGATATTGAAGCGCACGATCAAAGCGTTGTTGCCGTGCAAGAGGCGAAACTGATGGCTGAAGAGGAAGAAATTGAAACAGAAGAAGCTGCCGCTGAGGGTGAAGAAGGCGCTGTTGAAGGTGAAGAAGGCAAAGCCGAAGACGATGCAGACAAAGGCGACAAAGGCGATAAAGGCGATAAAGACAAATAATTTAGCATCGTGGCAATTAAACTGATTGTTGGTTTAGGCAACCCTGACAAGGAATATCGGTCGCATCGCCACAATATCGGCTTTTGGTTTGTTGACGCGCTTGCTAATTTATATGACGCAACTTTCAAACAAGAAAGCAAATTTTTTGGTGCTGTGGCACAAGCTGATATTGCCGGAGTAAATCTACGATTATTAAAACCAAGCACCTATATGAACGCCTCTGGACAGTCAATTGCGAGCATTGCCAAGTTTTATCAAATAGCTGCCAGCGAGGTTTTAGTGGTGCATGACGAGCTGGATTTAGCGCCCGGAATTGCCAAAATCAAAGTCGGCGGCGGACACGGCGGACACAACGGTTTGCGTAGCATAATCAGCACATTGGGCAAAGAATTTTACCGCCTGCGCATCGGCATCGGCCATCCGGGAGACAAATCTCAGGTGAGCGATTTTGTCCTGCATTCGCCGAGCAAAGCCGAATTGGCGCTCATCCAAAACGCGATAACCGCTGCACTGCAAGTAATTCCGCCGCTGTCAGCTGGAAAAATTGAAACAGCAATGCAATCGTTGCACACACAAGGAGATGAAAATGGGATTTAAATGCGGCATAGTTGGGCTACCGAATGTTGGTAAATCAACGCTTTTCAACGCTCTGACTAAGGCGGGGATTGAATCAGAGAATTATCCATTTTGCACTATTGAGCCAAATGTCGGCATCGTGCCGATAAACGACAAGCGTTTGGAACAACTGGCAAAGATTGTCAATCCTGAGAAAATCCTGCCGACCACGATGGAGTTTGTGGATATTGCTGGGCTGGTTGAGGGCGCTTCAAAAGGCGAGGGGCTGGGCAATCAATTTTTGACGAATATCCGTGAAACTGATGCGATTGTGCATGTGGTGCGGGCGTTTGATAATGACGATATTATCCATGTGGCAGGCAAGATTTCGCCGCTTGACGATATTGAAATTATCAATACCGAGCTGGTGCTGGCAGATTTGGTGGTGGTGGAAAAGTTGTATCAAAAAGCGCTGAAAAATAGCAAGTCTGGACAGCAGGAGGGCATCGGGCTGAAAAATTTATTAGAGCGGATTTTGCCGGCGCTGGAAAAGGGCGAAAGCGTTCGCAGTTTAAAATTTGACGAGGACGAGGTGAAATTGCTAAAAGGCTTTCAACTGCTGACTATCAAGCCAGTTTTGTATGTTGCAAATGTCAGTGAAGATGGTTTTAGTGATAATAATTATTTGCGTATTATAGAAGAATTTGGCGCAAAAGAAGGCGCAGAAGTTGTTGCAATTTGCGCTGATGTTGAGGCAGAAATTGCCGAGCTGGATGTTGAAGAAAAGCAAGAATTTTTGGCAGAAATGGGGCAGGATGAAGTTGGACTTGATAGGTTGATAAAAGCCGGATATTCCTTGCTGGGATTGCAAACTTACTTCACTGCTGGCGTTATGGAAGTGCGCGCTTGGACGATTAATATCGGTGATAGCGCCCCGCAAGCAGCTGGCAAAATTCATGGCGATTTTGAAAAAGGATTTATCCGTGCCGAGACCATCGCCTTTGCTGATTTTATTGAATGCGGCGGCGAAAAAGGCGCAAAAGAAGCCGGCAAATTGCGCTCCGAAGGCAAGGAATATATCGTTCAAGATGGCGATGTTGTCCACTTCTTGTTTAATGTTTAAAAAACGACTATAATTACGAGTTATGACACTAGAAGAATACGAGAAAAAAGTTATTGAATGCGCTTCTAATCCAGAATGCGTAGAAGTGATATTAAATAACGATATTAGGCACGCGACAATCCTGATTGAGCAAATGTTTAAACATGCAACGCGCACTGTAAAATTGCTGTCTGTATCTTTAAATGCAGCGTTATACAATCAAACAAATGTTCTAAACGCAATGCGTGGTTTTTTGGCAAAAGAAAACACCCGACTTGAAATTGTGACGGAAAAAGAAATTTGCTCAGAGGATAACAAAGAGTTATTAAATATTTTGGATAAATGTAAAGATAAAGTTGGGCGTAATGTTGCACAGCCTTGGTTAAGTAACCAATATAAATATAACTTTTTAGTATCCGACAATTCAACTTACCGTTTTGAAGGAGATAAAAACAAGCATGAAGCAACTGCTGAATTTCATAATAAGAAGCGAGCTTCAAAACT
>VSKZ01000031.1 GCA_008364125.1 Candidatus Thioglobus sp.
CCTAGCTCATTTTTAATGAGGTTTTAAAGCCTCAAATTATCACGCAACTTGGCATATTAGTCAGGGTGCTCTTTTGCGAAAAAGGGTTGGCTAATAGAAGTTGCGGAAGGAAGGAAAATATTTTCCTTCGTAACCCCGGAGAAATAATATGGCAAAAACAACCATGAAAAAAATGTTAGAGGCTGGCGTTCATTTTGGACACCGCAGCCGCTTTTGGCACCCAAAAATGGAGCGCTACATTTACGGCACGCGCAACGGCGTGCATATCATCAATTTAGAAAAATCACTACCAATGTTTAACGATGTGCTTAATTTTGCATCAAAAACAGCTGCGAATGGCGGCTCTATTTTGTTCGTTGGCACTAAAAGAGCTGCCAGCGGAATTATGCAAGAAGAGGCAATCCGCTGCGGTATGCCGTATGTAAATCACCGTTGGTTAGGCGGAATGATGACCAATTACAAAACCATCAAAGCCTCAATCAAACGCCTCAAAGATTTAGAATTTTTGGCAGAAGAAAATTTCAGTCAATTTGGCAAAAAAGAAGCGCTAATGATGACTCGTGAAATGGAAAAATTAGAGCGTAGTTTAGGTGGCATCAAAGATTTAGGCGGCATTCCTGATATTGTTTTTGTGATTGACATCGGCCATGAAAAAAATGCCGTCAAAGAAGCACAAAAATTAAACTTGCCAGTTATCGGCATCGTTGACACCAACCACAATCCAGAGGGTATCGATTATGTAATTCCGGGCAATGACGACTCAATCAGGGCAATTGGTTTTTATGCCAGAGAAATTGCCAACGCAATTTTAGAAGCAAAATCAGCAACGCCGGAATCTGGCGCTGAGAAAAAAGTTGTCAAAACTACTATCAAGCCATCAACTGCCAAAAAAGATAAAGTTGATGATGGGGCAAAGCAAACTACCTCAAACGCCGAGCCTGCTAAAAAACCAGTTGTCAAAAAGCCAACTATCAAAGCTGAGCCTGCCGCTAAAAAACCTGCCGTTAAAAAGCCAGCCGCTAAAAAACCTGTTGCTAAAAAGCCAGCCGTTAAAAAACCTGCCGCTAAAAAACCTGCCGCTAAAAAGCCAGCAGCCAAGGCTGATAAGCCAAGCAAAACAGCGCTAAATGCTATGAAAAAAGATCAGTTGGCAGATTATGCCAAAAAAGCAGGGATAAAAGTCAGCGACAGCGACACTAAAACAGCAATGATTGAAAAAATTCTTGCATAAAATTACAGCACAAAAAACAACATAAATTAGGAGATTATTATGGCTATTACAGCATCAATGGTTAAAGAATTAAGAGCAAGAACGGGCGCAGGAATGATGGATTGCAAAAAGGCGTTGGGCGATACCAATGGCGATATGGAAGCGGCAATTGACCTAATGCGCACAACTGGCGCGGCAAAAGCCGCCAAGAAATCTGGGCGCATTGCCGCCGAAGGTTTGGTTAAAGTAAACCTCAGCGATGATGGCAAAACAGCGACTATTTTAGAAGTAAATTCCGAGACCGATTTTGTTACCAAAGGCGAAATATTTATAGGTTTTGTTGATGATTTAGGCGCATTAGCACTGCAAACAAAGCCTGCAAATATTGATGAATTTTTAGCGCAAACTATGGAAAACGGCGACTCATTAGAAAAAGCGCGTGCAGAAATCGTTGCTAACACTGGTGAAAATGTTACCATCCGCCGCGTGCAAACTGTGAGCGCAGCAGCTGGTGTTATCGGCGTTTACAAACACGGCGAGCGCATCGCAGTATTGACGGTTTTAGAGGGCGCAGACGAGGCATTAGCCAAAGACATCGCTATGCACATCGCCGCTTCTAAGCCCGAATGCATAGACGAATCCGACTTGTCAGCCAAGCTTATTGAAAGGGAAAAAGCCATATTCATTGAGCAAGCCAGAGAATCAGGCAAGCCCGAAGAAATCATCGAAAAAATGATTGTCGGACGAATGAAAAAATTCGTGAACGAAGTTACCCTAACCGGACAACCATTTGTCAAAGATCCAGATACAACCATAGCAGCACTACTAAAATCAAACAACGCCAGCATCAAATCGTTCGTGCGTTTTGAAGTCGGCGAAGGTATTGAGAAGAAAGAAGAAAACTTTGCAGATGAAGTTATGGCGCAAGTCAAAGGATAATTTGCTTTGAGTTTTTACTAGTTAAACGCCTCTTTATTATTTTAAATTTGCAAAATATGATGGCAGAAATAAAACAAATTCTGCTACAATTTGAATATAGAACACACGGAGAGGGGATATGAAAAATAAAATCACAACTGCGATAATAGGTGTGGCGTTATTGAGTTTGAGCAATGTTGCAACTGCTCAGGATTGTTTTGGAGTGGTGCTGGCTGGCGAAAATGATTGTGCCACCAACTTTAATTCTTGCGCCGGTCATTCACTTGAAGATGGGCAGGTTGATGCTTATATTGAATTGCCAGAAGGCTTGTGCAATAAGCTGGTGGGCGGCAGTTTAGAGCCAAAAGAGTAAAATCCCAAAACCCAAAAAACACCCATTTTTATTCAATCGGGTTGATGTCCAAATACCAACGCACCTTGTTTTTGAGCTTCAAAGTATCGGCATATTCATTGAAAGTTGCAAGCATTTGATGCAGCGCTTTTCTGTCAGTAGATTGCAAATACAGGTTGAAATAATAATAATCCGCCTTTTTTTCAATGCTATTTGCCACCGGCCCCCAAACCTCAACTCCGCTTATTTGAATGCGTTTTATCAGCCCAAGAGCCTCTTGCAAAAACTCCTCAGCAAGCTGCTTATTTTTGGCATTGGAACACAATAGTGCTTGCTGAGAAAATGGCGGTAATATTGCCTTAGCCCTCTGTTTTAGCAGAATATCGGCAAATTGAGTATATCGATTTGAAAGCACATAATTAAAAATCGGATGTTGCGGATAACGAGTTTGAATGGCAACTTCGCCTTGCTTCCCAGTCCTGCCAGCGCGCCCAGAAACTTGAATCAAAAGTTGCGCTAAATATTCTGTGCCGCGGAAATTATTTGACAAAAGTCCGCCATCAATATCCATAATTCCGACCAGCGCAAGATTGGAAAAATCGTGCCCTTTGGCGAGCATTTGCGTGCCGACTATGATGCAGGGTTTGCCAGAATTGATTTGCTCTAAATGCTGTTCAAAAGCCTTTTTGCGCCTTGTAGTATCACGGTCAATGCGGATAATTTCCACGCCTGCAAAGTGCGAAGATAAGGTTTCTTCCAAGCGCTCAGTTCCATATCCAAATACCTCTAACGCCTGTTTGCCGCAATCTGGACAGGCTTGTTGAGGCACTTGTTCTACGCCGCAGTGGTGACATTTTAGGCGATTGATATGGCGATGGTAAATCATCCCAGAATCGCAATGAGTGCATTGCGCCTTCCAGCTGCATTCTGTGCAAAAATAAACTGGCGCATAGCCGCGGCGATTGATAAATAACATAACCTGTTTGCCACCTTCTAAGTGTAAGCGCATTTTTTCCAAAAGTAATGATGAAAGTGCGCCGGTTTCGCTGCGCATATCAAGCAAACTCACTTTCGGTAACAGCACTCCGCTGGCACGATTGGCGAGTTTTAGTCGGGTGATTTTTTTGTCAATTACGCGTTTCAACATTTCCAGCGATGGCGTTGCAGTGCCGAGCACAACAGGAATATTGCCTTGCTTGGCGCGCACAAAACACAGATCTCTGGCAGAATAACGAAAACCAGATTGTTGCTTAAACGAGCTATCGTGCTCTTCATCAATAATTATCAAACCGAGATTTGGCAACGGCGTAAAAATCGCGCTCCGAGTGCCTAATATTACCCCAGCCTCGCCGCTTTTTGCCATTAAATAAGCGTCTAATTTTTGCGCTTCACTACGCTGAGAATGAATTGTGGCAATGCGAGTTTTCAGCCTTGCTTGAAAGCGCGAAATCATTTGCGGAGTTAGCCCAATTTCAGGCACTAAAACCAACACCTGTTTGCCCTGATTTAGAGCAGCTTGGGCAATGTGCAAATATACTTCGGTTTTGCCGCTGCCAGTAACTCCGTGCAACAAAAATCCGTGATATTTGCCAGAATATTGCAAGATTTTAGTAATCGCATTTTGCTGCTCTGTGGTGGTTTCAAAATCTGGTTTGCTGATTACAGCTGGGATTGCGATAGTTTTTTTGATGACAGCTGGTTTGCCCAGCCGCAGGTTTTTTGGTAAAGCAGCAAAGATAACTTCGCCGATTGGATGATGATAATAATTTGCAGCCCAAAGCAAAAAATCAATAATTGATTGGTCTAATATTGGCTCATCATCAAGTATTTTAGCAACTGATTTTAGCTTTTCAAACTCACTTTTACGCTTTTTTGCCAGCACAATTCCAACCTTAGTTCTATGCCCAAAAGGCACTTCAACGCGCGCTCCAATTGCAACTTTTTGAGTGCATAAATAATCAAAAGTTTTACTTAATGGGACACAAATGGCAATTTCAAGGATTGACGACAAGGGAAAAATTATGCTATAAAATGAGTTATTTTATCAATAAAGTGGCGAATATGGTTGTTATTCAAAATAGTATATTTGACGACTCAATTAACGAGAAAAAGCTTGCCGACACTTTGCAAAAAATAACCGATGATTTGGGCAAAAGTGGCGAATTGCTGATTAGATTAGTAAATATCAGCGAAATTCGCAGCCTGAATAAAACCTATCGCCACAAAAATCAGGCGACTAATGTTTTGTCTTTTCCCAGCGAATTGCCCAAAGAAATTACGGAAATTATTTTTGGCGATGTGGTGGTTTGCGTTGAAGTGGTTCGCAAAGAGGCGAAGGCACAAGGCAAAACTTTTGAAAATCATTTGCTGCATATTTGCATCCACGGCACACTGCATTTATTTGGTTATGACCATATTGAAGAATCTGATGCGCAGAAAATGGAGAATTTGGAGATTAAAATTTTGCATAAACTCGGTATCAAAAATCCATACACTAATCTATGATTTATGGCTTTGCATATAGCCTATACGCTCCATTGCCCGCAGCTCATTATTGATATAATACATCCTCAAAGTGCTACGCTCCCAAGGCGGAATTTCGGCTTCTTGCAGGATTTTTTTTAATGATTGTGAGTGATTTTTATTGGGTAATTTAACGCGTTGACCATCATAGCGATAGTGAATAGAAAAATTCTCTTGGTCTTTAAATTCAGTGTGATAACGGCAAAAACCTGCCGCCTCTGGCGTTTTATTGTTTATAAAATGCAGCATATTTTGATAGCGCCGAACTTCAAATTCTGCCCAATTTACCAGCGGCACGGCATCTTTTTTGACATTCAGCAAGACTAAAATCTGTTGCATAACCTTGTTGCTGGGCGGCAAAAATTGCAAATTCGACAAATGGTAGCGCATAATGTTTTTAATTCGATGAGGTTCAAGCTGATTGAGATGCTCAATATTCAGCTGATTGTTGGATAATAGTTGCAACTGCAAAATATCATTTGCTGCTAAATCCTGCATTAAGCGCAAAGATTCAGACTGGTGTTTTGCGCTTCGTGCCAAGGTATTTGCAAGGTTTTTATAAACCTCTGTCAGCTTTGGAATAACCTCAATTCGCAGAAAATTGCGGCGAAAATTTGTATCAATATTGCTTTCATCTTCAACCCAAGATAGTTGATTTTTTTGGGCATATTGAACGATGTCAGCCTTGGGAATATTGAGCAATGGGCGATAGTGGATACCTTTGCCGAGCGGCTTGGATTTTGGCATCGATGCCAGCCCAGCCACGCCAGAGCCACGAAAAAGTTGCAGCAGCAAGGTTTCTGCTTGATCATCTTGATGGTGAGCGGTGCAAAGCACTTCATTTTCTTTTAAATTAGAAGATAACGAATTATAACGGCATTTACGCGCATTTTCCTCGATATTGGACGATTTTTCTAATTCAATATCAATATTGAGATAGTCAACATCCAGCTCTCGGCACAGATTTTTGCAGAACTTTTGCCACTCGTTACAGTGTTTTGACAGGTGATGGTTGCAATGCACAGCACGCAAATTGTGTTGGTAATGGGTGTTTAAATAGTGCAATAAAACCACAGAATCAATGCCGCCACTAAGCCCAAGGACAATTTTTTTGCCCTCTAAAAAAGCATCTTTAATCGTCAAACTTTCCAAAACTTAAAAGTTTTTCTGCACGCTGCGCTACCAACTGCTCAATATCAATGGAGGTTATTTCTGCAAGCTGCTGTTTTAAAGCATTTTTAAGCAATAATTTGGCAGCCTCAGGGTCGCGATGCACGCCGCCTAATGGCTCGCTAATAATAATATCAATTAGATTTTCACCCATCAAATGTGAGCTTGTGAGTTTTAAAGATTGTGCTGCTATCTCTGCTTTGCCAGCGTCTTTGTAAAGGATAGAGGCGCAACCTTCTGGTGAAATAACCGAATAAATGCTGTATTCAAACATCATCATTTTGTCGGCTACGCCGATTGCCAATGCGCCACCAGAGCCACCTTCTCCAATCACCACGGCGATAATTGGGGTTTTCAGTGTTGACATTTCAAATAGATTTCTGGCAATGGCTTCGGATTGTCCGCGTTCTTCAGCGCCGATGCCCGGATAAGCGCCCGGAGTGTCGATGAAGGTTACGATTGGTAATGAAAATTTTTCTGCCATTTTCATCAGGCGCAAGGCTTTGCGATAGCCTTCTGGCTTGGGCATACCAAAATTGTGCTTGATTTTTTCTTGCGTTGTGCGACCTTTTTGTTGTCCGATAAACATCAAATGCACACCGTCAAGCTTGGCAATTCCGCCAATAATTGCGCTGTCATCCGCATAGCTACGGTCGCCGTGTAACTCAATAAATTCATCAAATACAAAATCAAGATAGTCGGAAGTGTAGAGCCTGTTTGGATGGCGAGCTAATTGTGAGATTTGCCAATCTGACAGCGAGGCAAAAATCTTCTTCGTCAGCGACGCACTTTTTTCTTGTAATGCTTGTATTTCCTGAGAAATATCAACTTTGTTTTTGACATTTTTAAGTATCTCAATTTTGCCTTCTAATTCAGCAATAGGTTGTTCAAAATCAAGATAGTCTAAATTCATAGCAGTTTATAATATTTGTGCAAATTGTGATAATTATAGCATTTTTGCGAGGCCTGAATGATTGCTTAAAATAAACTCTTGACATAGCAGATTATTTATTGAAAATAGCGCTGTTAAACTTTGCAAATAAACGAGGAATAAAAATGCCAAAAAGTATTATTGATGGGATGTTTGGAAAATCGCCAATTAGCCCGTTGCAAAAGCATATGACTAGCGTGCATTCGTGCATTAAAGAGCTGAAAAATTTTATGCTTGCTATTCACAAAAAAGACTGGGAAAAGGCGGAAAATATCAGAATATCTATCGGCCATAAAGAAGGCGAGGCAGATGTTTTGAAGAAAAAATTACGCTCCAGATTGCCATCAACTTTTATGATGCCATTTTCTCGGCGCGATTTGTTGGATTTATTGCTAATTCAAGATTCGATTGCCAATATTACCAAAGATGTTTCTGGGCTGATGATTAACCGCAAAATGACTTTGCCAGATACGATTTCTGCTGATGTGATTGAGCTGACAGATGTTTGTATTCGGACTTCAGCAGCGGCGCTCAAAGCGGTGAATGAATTAGATGAAGTGATGGAAACGGCTTTTGGCAATCGGGAGCGCAAAGTTGTTAGTTCAATTATTGACGAAGTCAACGACCTTGAAAGTCAGTCTGACAAAATTCAACATCAAATTCGTGGCAAATTATTCTTATTGGAAAAAGATTATCCGGCAGTTGATGTGATTTTTTATTACCGAGCTGTTGAGTGGATGGGCGAGTTGGCTGATTCTGCACAAAAAGTTGGATCACGGCTTGAAGTGTTGCTGGCTAAATAACGGAGGCTGAGGTGGAAATTATTGCAAATTACGGTAATATCTTATTGATTTTGGCAATCATTTTTGGCTTGTTTATGGCATGGGGAGTGGGCGCAAACGATGTGGCAAATGCGATGGGAACTTCGGTTGGCTCTGGCGCAATTACGGTCAAACAGGCAATTATTATTGCCATTATTTTTGAATTTGCCGGAGCAGTTTTGGCTGGTGGCGAAGTTACAGCGACCGTCCGCAAAGGCATTTTAGATGCTAGCATTTTCACTTCTTCCCCACATTTATTAGTTTATGGAATGCTTGCATCGCTGTTGGCAGCTGGGTTTTGGCTGATGATTGCCTCATCATTAGGCTGGCCGGTGTCAACAACGCATTCAATTGTCGGTGCTATTGTTGGTTTTGGTGCGGTCGGTGTTGGTGTTGATGCTGTTGCTTGGGGCAAAGTTGGCAACATTGCAATGAGTTGGATTATCTCGCCGATTTTGGCTGGCAGCATCGCTTTTGTCTTATTTAAAAGTCTGCAAAGATTGATTATTGACACCTCTAATCCGTTTGATAATGCCAAAAGATATGTGCCGTTTTATATGTTTTTGGTGGGTTTTGTGATTTCTTTGGTTACCATTCTCAAAGGTCTTAAACACATTGGTTTGGAATTTGACACCAGCACCGGCTATATGCTGTCAGTGGGAGTTGGGCTGTTTATTACTTTATTTGGCATAATAGCAATCCGCCGCATTAAGATAGATCCGAGTGAAAACAAAGATTTCCACTTTACTTCGGTGGAACGAGTATTTGCCGTATTGATGGTAATTACCGCTGCTGCTATGGCATTTGCCCATGGTTCAAATGATGTGGCAAATGCGATTGGGCCATTAGCAGCTGTGGTTGGCGTGATTGATAGCGGCGGTTTTATTAATTCCAAAAGCTCATTGCCAGTATATATTTTGCTGATTGGCGGCGGCGGTATCGTATTTGGTTTGATAACATACGGCCACAAAGTCATTGCCACAGTCGGCACTGGCATCACTCAGCTCACCCCATCACGCGGTTTTGCGGCAACCTTGGCAGCCGCCTCAACCGTGGTTATCGCTTCAGGCACCGGATTGCCGGTTTCAACCACCCAAGTTTTAGTAGGAGCAGTGCTCGGAGTTGGCTTGGCAAGGGGGATGGTGGCGCTAAATACGCGAGTAATTAACAAAATATTCCTCTCATGGTTGATTACTCTGCCAGCCGGCGCATTGATGTCAATCCTATTCTTTTTTGCCCTCAAAGGCGCATTCGGAGCGTAATTATGACACTTATAGAAATTCAACAAAAGATTGAAAATACCATTGAAAATTCAAGCGTTACTATGGATGGAGACGGCTGCAATTGCGCAACTTTAGTAGTATCCAAAGCCTTTGAAGGGTTGCCGCTATTAGCAAGGCAAAAAATGGTGTTAGCCGCCGTGCGCACAGAATTGGATAGCGGCGAACTCCACGCCCTCAGCATTAAAGCCCGCACTCCGGATGAAGTTGTTTAAGCAAAACTATACGAGTTGCTTTTCCCACAATGTGTTAATCATTGCTACGCTGTTACAGCCAGCATCAAAAGCAGATTGCTGATTATCAAAATCAATCCCGCCAATACCGACAATCGGAATATCAAGCATTTTCCGTGCTTGGGTGATAATATCTAAATTACATCGAGGCACATTGACTTTGGTGCGTGAGGCAAATAATGCGCCGAATGCTACATAATCAGCGCCTTGTTGTTGGGCTTTCTGTGCCAAATTAATATCGTTATAGCACGATACGCCGATAATAGCATGCGCCCCAAGTTGCGTGCGTGCCTGTCCGATTGAGCCGTCATTTTTGCCAAGGTGAACACCATCAGCTTGGATTTTTTGTGCAAGGTTGACATCATCATTGACGATAAATAAAGTATGATGTTTGGCACATAGTTGTTGTAGTTTGCCAGCTTCGGCAAATTTGGTTTTTGCATTCGCTGTTTTGCGCCGATATTGCAAGATATTGATGCCGCGACTGCTGACAACTTTTTCAATAGCGTCAAGGCACAAGGCACGGTCTGGCGTGATAGCGTAAATGCCATTTATATTATGCAAAAAATTAGTATTCATATAAGTAGAAATTTGCTGACTATGGGTTTTATTATAACGCTTGTCGGGATTATATGGTTTTTTATCTCGTTACCAAAAGCGGATAAGCCGCCACCAAGCAAAATCAGCAACTATATCGAAAAAATAGAGCAGTTTGCTTTGCAAATTTTCAACCAAAAACATAAGCAGTCAAACTTTATCGAAGCTGAAACATATTATAGTTTTAAGCAAGCCCCAGCTTTGTTGAAAAAGCCAAAAGTAACCACTTTTGATGAGCAAGGCAAAGAGCGCCATTTGCTGGTCGCTAAACGCGCAAACTATTTTAGTAACGGTGAAATCAAGCTAAAAGGCAAGGTCAATATCAAGGCTAAATCTGGCGCTAATTATCAGATTGACACCGAAGAAATATCCGTTGACACCAAAGCTAACAGCCTCAAAAGTAGCAAAAAAATTATCTATAATGATGGCAAATCAAAGATAATTGCGCAAGGTATGAATATGGATTATGCCAGTAATAAAATGAATTTAACTGGGAAAATCAAGATTATGCAAAAAGGCGGGCAGCAGATTTTAACGCGCGATTTGCTTGTTGATCAGCAAAAAGATAATGTAATTTATCAAACGCCAGAAAAAGTGCATTATCAATCAAAAGCAGCAAATATTCACGCAAAAGGAATGCACTACGATTCCAAAGCGCAAAAAATAAAGCTGACAGGCGGGGTGATAGGATTGTATGAATAAGATTATTTTATTGGCAATTTTACTGCCATTAGCAGCTCTGGCAGTCAGAGAACCTATTACTGTAAAATCCTATGCCGTGGAGATTGACGAGCGTTCTGGCATCAGCACTTACACCGGTGCGGTGAAAATTACCCAAGGCTTTTTGCTAGTTAAAGCTGACAAAATCCAAATATTTAGTAAGGATAAAAAAATAACAAAAATGGTTGCCACCGGCAGCAAAGATAAGCCGGCTTATTATCAGCAAAATCAAGATGAGCAATTTCACTTGATTAAAGCAACAGCGCAGAGCATTACCTATTTTATTGATCAGCAGAGGATGCACCTTGTAGGTGCAGTGAATTTAACTCAAAGGGTTGATTTTTTTAGTGGTGATTCAGTAGATTATGATATTAAAAATGATAAGGTTGTCATTAATAAATCCGCAGACGGAAGCCAGCGCGTCAAGTTCAAAATCAAACTATAATCAGCGCAAAATATCCCTAAGGGGATATACAAAAATACCACCATAAAATAGGGTGTTAAAAATCTGCTATTAGGTATAATTTGCCTCAATTTAAAATTTAACTAAGGATGTAAGATGTCAAAATTAGTCCCACCACATGGCAGCGCTACAATCAAGGCTCTGGCACTATCAGGCGCTGAATTAACAGCAGAATTAGCCCGCGCCGAAACGCTGCAAAAAATCACTTGTTCTTCCAGAGAGGAAGGCGATATTGTTATGCTGGGAATTGGCGGTTTTAATCCATTAGACGGCTTTATGGGCAAGGCAGATTGGCAGGGAGTTTGCGATAATATGGCAATGGAAAACGGCTTGTTTTGGCCGATTCCTGTTACTTTGTCAACCGATGACGAAGGCGTTAAAGCTGGCGACGAGGTTGCAATTATAAGCGGCAAATCTGGCTCAATTTTGGCAACTATGACAGTCAGCGAAAAATATACAATTGACAAAAATCACGAATGCAAAACTGTATTCAAAACTATCGAAGATGCACATCCGGGCGTAGTTATGGTCAAAGCGCAAGGTAAATATAATCTTGCTGGCCCTATCAAAGTGCTGTCTGATGGCGACTTTCCAGCCAAATTTGGCAAACTATATATGACCCCAGCAGAGACTCGTGCTTATTTTGACAACAAGGGCTGGAAGACAGTCGCAGCTTTTCAAACACGCAATCCGATGCACCGCTCTCACGAATATTTGGCAAAAATCGCAGTGGAAATTTGCGATGGAGTTATGATTCACTCGGTGCTGGGTGGACTTAAAGCTGGCGATATTCCTGCTGATGTGCGCTCAGAGGCAATTTCAGTATTGATTGATAACTACTTTGTTAACAACACGATTTTACAATCTGGCTATCCATTAGATATGCGTTATGCCG
>VSKZ01000032.1 GCA_008364125.1 Candidatus Thioglobus sp.
AGTTAGACAAATCAAACCACGGCCATAAGTTGCCATAAAATTAATATCTTCTTTGCTGACAGTTGCCGCCGGAATGATTAAATCGCCTTCGTTTTCACGATCTTCGTCGTCCAACAAAATATCAGCAGCGCGCACTTGCTGGGCTTTTTCTAAACTATAATTGGTTTCAATATCGCCAGAATGCAAGGTTTGAGAATTGTATTTAGCGGCAGAATTAACCTTGGCAATGCCATCATATTTGTCCAGCAGTGCAATATTGTCAAGCGAACTATGCTGGGCAAGCAAATAAGCCAGTGCCGATCCAGTTACGCCGCCGCCGACAATAATGACTTGATAATGTTGCTGCATAAGTTATTGGGCGGATATTTCTAATTCTAAAGCTCTCAAAGAAAGGTTGATATCAAACATAAATAATACCAAACTAACAATAAATGCGCTCAGGGAAATCACAAATAACGCAATAGAAAAGTTGAGCAAATTGATGGCTAATAGCGCCATAAAAAATAGCACCAACACCAAAATAGAAATAAATAATAAACTAAGCACAGAAAAACCGATGGAGAATTTGAGTAATTTTGTGCGTTTGAACACAATTTTTAATTCTTCTTTTAATTTAGCGTGTTTTGCCGCTTGTTTTTCATCTTCAATGGCGCTTATAAAAGCCCTCAAAGCACCAATAGCACGGCCATAGCGGTCGATGAGTGCGGATAATACAAAGCCGACTCCAGAAATAAGAATCATTGGTGCAATTGCCAATTGCAATACAACTCCTAAATGACCCAATTCTGTGGCGATTGTTTCCATTTTCTGCTAATCAGTTTTTATTACCAGCATTTTATGTTCAAGCATATCTTCCATAGTATGTCCGATTCCACCAGTGCCATAGCCAGAATGTTTGCGTCCTGCAAATGGCATCCAGTCGGTTCGAAAAGTGGTGTAATCGTTAATCATCACCGCAGAGGCGTTGAGGGCTTTGGCAGTGCGCATAGCAACGCTGATATTGTCGCTAAACACTGCTGCCTGAAATGCCACATCCAAACTATTAGCAATATCAATCGCCTCGCTGATGTCATCAACAGCATAAACGCAGACCACAGGGCCAAAAATTTCCATAGTTGAAACCTTGGAATTTGCCGCAGGGTTAAGCAAAACAGTGGGCTGATAACAGGCAGTGCCGATTTTCTTGCCGCCAGTGATTAAAGTTGCACCTTCGGCAATTGCCTCATCCACCCACGAGCTGACCCTGTCAACTTCCGATGTGTTAATCAATGGGCCAACATCAGTGTCGGCATCAATCGCATCGCCAACTTTTAGGCTGCCAGCTGCTTTGGCAATTTTCTGAGCAATGTCTGCGGCGCGGCCGTTTAACACAAAGACTTTCTGCACCGATACGCACACTTGCCCGCCGTGATAAAAACCTGCTTTGACCACGCCATTGACAAACCCTTGCTCATCATTATATTCATCAAAAATAAGCGGAGCTACGCCGCCATGCTCCAAGGAACAACGAGTGCCAGCTGCCAGTTTTGATTTGAGCATCCAGCCAACACGAGCCGAGCCAATAAAGCTGAAAAACCCAACTCGCGCATCGGTAACTAATTTTTGTGAATTATTAATATCAAGCAAAGCCGTCTGCAACCAGCCCTCTGGTAGTCCAGCTTTGACAGCTAATTCAGCAAAACGCAAACAGCAAAGCGGAGTCGCCTCTGCTGGTTTGACAATCACCGGACAGCCAGCAGCAATGCCCGGCACTACCTGATGAACAATCAAATTAAGCGGATGATTAAAGGCGCTAACAGCCACCACCACGCCAATCGGTTCTAAAGTTGTGAACGCCAAACGCCCAGCGCCAGCCTCGGTCAAATCCATCGGCACTTCGTAACCCTTGATGCTCCTGATGCCAGCAATCGCAAGCCCAACACCGTCAATAGCACGAGTTACCTCAACCTTAGCATCTTTGAGCGGCTTGCCGCCTTCATTGGCAATTAGTTTTGCCAAATCGTCTTGCTCGGCTTGCATTAAATTTGCCAACTTTTGCAAAATTTGAATGCGCTGATAGGCTGGCAAACACCCTTGTTTGTGCAATTTTGTTGCCGTGAAAAGCATTTTTTCAACATCAGCTGTGGTGTTCATATTCAGCTCTGCCAAAGGCTTTTGAGTGTAAGCCTGATTAACGATTAGTTTGCTCATAATTCGCCTCCTTATGCGTTTTTAAGTTGCTCTGGAAACAGCTTTTTGTTTTCTTTATAATCAATCGGCGCATCGATAATATGCACTCCGCCCTGCTTAAAACAAGATTTAATCAGCGGAGTAAATTCTTCAGTATTTTGCACTTTATGCCCAAAAGCGCCATAGCTGTCGGCATATTTAACAAAATCAGGATTATTATATTGCAGCCCAAAATCACTCAGACCTTGCCCTTCTTGCTTCCAGCGAATCATACCGTAAGCGCTGTCAGTTACAATCAGCACCACTAAATTCAATTTGAGGCGAACGGCTGTTTCTATTTCTTGCGAATTCATCATAAAACCACCATCGCCACAAACTGCCATAACTTGCCTTTTGGGATAAATTAAAGCGCATGCCATCGCACTCGGAAGCCCAGCTCCCATAGTCGCCAAAGCATTATCAAGCAACACTGTATTCGGCATATAAGTATGATAATGGCGCGCAAACCAGATTTTATACATACCATTATCCAAAGCAATAATAGCATCTTTTTCCAGCGCTCGACGGGCATCAGCAACAATTCTCTGCGGCAACATCGGGAATGAATTGTCATCGTCTGAGTCGTGAATTACTTGGCGGATTTTTTCGCGTTTTTTCAATAATTTTGCCACATCGTTTTCCAGTTTATCTGGCAATAAATCACACAAAGTTTCAACACTGCTAGCAATATCGCCAATCACTTCTAATTGCGGAAAATAAACCTCGTCCACTTGCGCGGAATTAAAGTTGATATGGATAACTTGCGTGCCGCCATCGTGCATAAAAAATGGCGGTTTTTCCACCACATCATGGCCAATGTTGATAATCAAATCTGCCATATTTACCACGCGGTGCAGGACATCAGCATCAGATAATGCGGCTGTGCCTAAAAACAATGGATTTTCGCAACTAACTACGCCTTTGCCCATTTGCGTATTGAAAAACGGAATGCCAGATTTATCCACAAATTTCTTCAAAGGCGCAAATACTTTTTTGCGATTTGCGCCAGCGCCAATCAATATTAGTGGCTGTTTGGCAGATTTTATCATCTCAATAGCATTGCTCAATGATTGCTTATCGGCATCTGGGCGGCGAATTTCATGGTATGGAAATATGTGCCAGCCTTGCACATCTTCTGCTGCCACATCCTCTGGCAATTCAAGATGCACAGCGCCTGGCCGCTCCTCCTCGGCAATGCGAAAAGCATCACGCACCAGCGATGGAATCATACCGCCGTTGACAATTTGCTTAGCAGATTTGGTCAGCGGCTCCATCATTCGCACAATATCAACGATTTGAAACTTGCCCTGTTTGCTGGAATTAATCGGCTTTTGCCCAGTAATCATCAACATCGGAAAGCCGCCAAGTTGCGCATACGCCGCGCAAGTTACAAAATTAGTAGCACCAGGGCCAAGAGTGGCAAGGCAAACTCCAGTTTTGCCCGTCATTCTGCCGTAAGTAGCTGCCATAAATGCCGCCCCTTGTTCATGACGAGTGAGAATTAGCTTGATGCTTGAGCTTTGTAATGAGTCTAAAAAGTCCAGATTTTCCTCGCCGGGAATGCCGAAAATATATTCAACTCCTTCGTTTTCTAATGCTTTTATAAATAAATCTGATGCTTTCATTTTATACTCCTAAATTTTTGGATAAAGTTCACTCATTAAAACTGAACGCCCATTATTTTGCATAATACGAACATGCTCTCTATTCAGTCCCCGTGGCTCTTTAACGCCGCAAGAATGGGCAATAATTTCCACCGCATGATTCATATTATGCACATAATTTGCCACTTTGAGCGCTTTGTCTTTTGGATCTAAACCTTTTTGCAAACGCTTGTTGTGTGTGGTTATGCCTGTTGGACAGGTATTTTTGTTGCATTTTAATGCTTGAATACAGCCGATAGAAAACATAAAACCGCGCGCCGAAGTGATAAAATCAGCACCAGCACATAGCGCCCAAGCCACTTCTGACGGGGTAATAAGCTTGCCAGAAGTGATGACTTTAACACGCTCTCTGAGATTATATTGTTCCAATTTGTCCACCAATAATGGCAGCATTTCTTTGATGGTCAAACCAACATTATCCAATAGCGGCATAGGAGCAGCACCAGTGCCGCCATCGCCGCTGTCCAAAGTGATAAAGTCTGGTGCAGATTCTGCACCTCGTTTGCCTATTTCTTGAAAAAAATCATCTAACCAATCGGTAGCGCCAAGTACCGATTTGAAGCCCACAGGCTTGCCCGTAACTTTACGCACTCGCCCAATCATATCCAGCAAATCGCCCGCCGAGGCAACATCCAAATGCCGATTTGGTGAGATAGAATCTTCACCGATGCCGATGCCGCGGATTTCTGCAATTTGCGCGGTTACCTTAGCGCCCGGCAAAATCCCGCCTTTACCCGGTTTTGCACCTTGGCTCATTTTGATTTCAAACATTTTTACTTGTTTGTGAGCTGCCAATTCGCTGAGTTTTTCATCGCTCAAATTGCCGTCTAAATCACGCACGCCGTATTTTGCAGTGCCGATTTGAAATACAATATCAGCTCCGCCTTCTAAATGGTAAGGGCTCAAACCGCCTTCGCCAGTGTTATACCAACATCCTGCCATTCTTGCGCCGTTTGAAAGTGCTAATACTGCTGGCTTGGAAATTGCACCAAAACTCATACCCGAGATGTTGAACAACGATTTTGCTGTGTAAGGATGCTTGCAAAAGCCCTCTCCAATAGAAATTGGGCGAGTTTCAACTGCATCTTCATCCAGTGTTGGAAATGGGCAATTGGCAAAAATGGCTGTGCCTGTTGGGCTTAAATTTTTGGTTGAACCAAATGCCACGGTGGTATCAGCATTGTTGGCAGCTTTGTGAACCCAATCACGCTCGGCGCGATTAAAGGGCATTTCTTCTCTATCCATAGCGAAGAAGTATTGGCGAAAAAATTCTCCTAAACTACTGAAAATACTACGAAAATGTCCAACTACTGGATAGTTGCGCAATACAGCATTTTTTCTTTGGCTGATGTCAAATATAAAGACAACAACCAGCAGCAAAATTACTAAACCAACAGCAAATATGAATAAGGTCGCTAATGTTTCTAAAAATGGGGTAACAAGTTCCATCATTTTTTCCTCCTTTTATTTTCTATTTTTGCAAATTAAACTATCTATTGACACTCTGCCCTGCCCGTAAATTACCACAACTAAAAGCATAATACCCCAGAGTTTGTGGTCGTAATAGCCACTTTGCCAAATGGCAGGATAGGAAATAACGGCAATAATATTAAAGACAAACAATTTTAGTGCCACCATCCTCGTTGCCAAGCCCAAAACCAGCAATACCGGCAAAATCAACTCTGCCGCTGTGCCTAAATAAGCAGCCCATTCCCAAGGAAGAAACGGCACTTGATATTCGTTGGCAAACAAATATTGCGCTCCTGTGGACAAAAAAGGCGGCGTAGAATCCCAGCTACCAAGCTTAGTCAAGCCTGAACGAAAGAACACATCTGCCACATATAGGCGTAAAAAAAGTTTAAAAATATCGCTGCTATATTTATGCAAAATTGCAAAAATCTGGTTGTATAGCTGAATTATTCTATCCATTTATATTCTCTTCGTATTGTTTATTGGTGATTTTTTCTACCAAAACTTGCGCATCTTGGCGATAAATTTTTAAACAATCTGCCCCACTATTTAAATCAATTTGTTCACTATCCGCTGTCAGTTGCCAAATTTTGACAATGGGGTAAATTGAACGCATAAATAGTATAACATTTTCAAAATAACATTGTTTATACAATTTTTCAAATTTGGCAATGTCTGCCAGATATGGCAGGTTTTTGCAATCTGGATTGGCTTTGATAAAATCTGCAAACTCATTGCCATAATCAATAATACTGCCAGTTTTTGCGGGGTGAGTGGCAATAAAATCCTTGGTAAGTTTGTTAAAAAAATCCTCTCCTACCAAGCGTTTAACGCAAGAATAGCTTTTTGTCAAAGACTTATTTAAACTTAAAAAATATTGATTACGATAAATTTGAATCAAATTTTTAGCGCTAAAATTACCATTTTTTATGTAGTTTTCAGCAAGACTCTCAGCGCCCACAACATCCTGATAAAAATCGGTTTGTAATTGTCTAAGCATACAAATACCCCCGTGCTTTTTGCGCCTCTTTTAGCAATACTGACAAGTCCGTAATGTTTGTGTCCCACTCGATTAGCGTGGGTTTGTTGCCAATTTTGACTAATGTTTTTTGATACAAATCCCAGACCATATCGCTTATTTTTTTAGAGTGGTCGTCAATTAAAATAGTGCCTTGTTTTAGCTTTTTTTTGCTATGGCCAGACAGGTGAATTTGCAATACATCAGCAGCATCAACGCTGTTTAAATAATCGCTGGCTTGATAATTATGGTTAAAACAACTGACAAAAACATTGTTGACATCAAGCAATAATCCGCAACCAGATAGGCTCGGCAGGGCAGCAAAAAACTCCCATTCTGGAATGTTTGACTCTTTAAAACGCAAATAAGAAGATGGATTTTCAATCAAAATTTGCCGACCCAAAAAATCCTGTGTTTGTTTGATTTTATCAACAAAATTATTCAGTGATTCTTGTGTATAAGGCAGCGGTAGCAAGTCATTCAAATAATTGCCGTCAATGCTTGACCAACTCAAATGTTCAGAAATTAGCTGAGGATGAAAACGCTCAATGGCGTTTTTAAGATTTTGCAGATGTTGCTTATTAAGTGCATCTGCTGAACCCAAAGAAAGCCCGATGCTATGCAGGCTTAATGGATATTTATCGGCAATTTGTTGTAATTGCTGCGCTTCTAAATTGTGATAAAAAAAATTTTCGCTATGAACTTCAAACCAATCAATATCTGGCTGCTCATCAATTACTTGTTGTAGATGTTGATTACGAAGCCCGATGCCGACATTTTTAATCACTAAAAATTACCAAAATTTATACCAAGGTTTGTTTTTGCCATCTTTTCCAGCAGTTTTGACTGTTGACAAACCTTTGTCAATCCAGCCGTAATTGATGCCGCCAGCGAGTTCTGAGACATTTTTATAGCCTTGTTCGCTCAAAAAACGACCTAATATTTTGGTGCGATTTGCATGGGCACAAACTAAAATAAAAGGCGTGTCTTTATTTGGCACTATTTTTGCAAAACTTTTCAGCCATTTTGGCGCATTGTATCGCCCTTTTTTGTTAAAGAAAGTCAGCTTGTGAGACTTTGGAATAATACCGTATTGTTTAAACTCTTCATCTCTACGAATGTCAATCACCGTAACGCCTTGCGCTATTTTTGCTTGCACCTTTTCAGTTGAGAGTGTTGTAAAATCTGCCCTGGCTAATAAAGGCAAAAGTAAAATCAATGTTAGTATGTATTTTTTCATAGTCTTAGAGTTATTATTTTTATAAAGTAAGCCGTTTATTATACTTTATAAAAATAATAACCATAGTCAACTTAATTGCCGATTGTGATTATTAAATACCTTGAGGGGTAATTGTTTATGAAGATTCTAAATTGCCGCCAACCAGCTTCTCACATAATCCTTTTGGCACAGCTATAAAAGCGTCTTTTTGCCCGTCTTCTTTTGCTGAACCGGCGCAAGAAGAGATGTTGGTGGCACAATCATTTTGTCCACCTTTGACGACTCCATAACATTTTTCACTAACTACTTTGTCAGCAGCGCCGACTTCCATAGCAACAAAATTAGTGCCTAATAAAGTCAAGCCTGCTAAAATTAATGTTTTCATTTTATTCATTTTTCTTCTCCCGATATTAAAAGTTATAACGCAATTGATTTTCAACAACTACGCTATAATTATACGACACACCTTGTTAAAAGTTTCAAAGCCTTATTAAAAAGTTTGAATATGAATAAAAATATTGATAATTATTTTAAAAAACTGCAACACCACAAAAGCCAGAAAACTTTTAAAAAAATCTACCAACTTTCAAATGTGCAACTTTTTGGCGTTATTATTCGTATATTAAGAAAAAGGGAATTAAGCGAAGATTGTTTGCAAGAGGTGTATGTGAAAATTTGGCAAAAAACAGCAACTTATCAGCACGGTAAAGCCAGCGTTATGACTTGGATGTCAACTATTGCCAGAAATCATGCGATTGACTATTTGCGTAAACGAGAGCTGCCGATGCAAGATGATTTTGAACTATCTATTATCAGCGATGAGCAGCTGGATTTTGCCGAACAAATCCAAAATCAACAAAGTGGGCAGCAATTACACAATTGCTTGCAACAGCTAAAACCGCAGGTTATGCGGATTTTGCTGCTGTCTTATTTCAAAGGGCTGACTTATGAAAATATTGCAAAAACTATCAAAGTTCCGCTTAGCACTATTAAAACTCAGGTGCGAAGAGCTATGCCGGTGCTGAAAAAATGTTTGGAAAATAGTTATGACTGATAATAATTTTTTAGCATTTCAATATGCCGCAGGCTTGCTGGATGAGGAGCAAAAACGCGCCATTGACAGAAATGAAGAATTTGAAAAAGCACTGTCTGAGTGGCATTTGCGGCTAACTTTGCTCAATTCACAAGCGCCATTAACAGAAAAATCTGCCCAAATAATTTGGCAAAATGTCAACGCACAAATACAACAAGACCTTAAATCTAACAAAATTAGCATTGTCAGCGCTGCGATTGAATATTGGCGTTATTTACTAAGCGGCATCGGTGGCTTGGGCTTGTTTATTAGCGTTATTCTTTTTAATCAAAGTGCTAATGCACAATTAGGCTGGAATGTTGAGACTGATTTATCAAAACAGCAAATATCAGTTTCTGTTACCACTCACAAACACACTAACAAAAACAAAGTTTGCACATTGTGGGCAGCAAAAGATAAAAAAATATTACTAATTGGAAGGATGCCAGAAGTGGGGCAAAAAACCTTTAAAATCAGCAAGCAAACCTCTAAAATACTCAAAGGCGCACAGATGATTATTTCAAATGAATACAAGGAAAAAACACACTTTTACCAGCCAACCATCATTGATTATAAAGGGAAATGGATTATTTAATAATAGGAGAAAAATATGAAAAACAACTTAAAAATATCACTACTAATACTGCTTAGTTTCTTTACCCTGCAAGTGTTTGCGCTTGATTTTGTTTATACTAAAAACAGCTTTTTTGGTGCTGGAAGTGAAGGCAATGAATATGCTATTGAAGGCTATGATGCCGTCAATTATTTCACTCAAAACCAGCCTGTTGAAGGCTCGCAGGATTTTAGTTATGAATACAAAGGCAAACAATGGCACTTCAAAAACGCACAAAACTTGGCATTATTCAAAGCCGATCCACAAAAATATGCACCTCAATATGGCGGACATTGTGCTTGGCGCGTAGCACAAGATGGGATTGGCGTGTATGGCGACCCAAAGATTTGGACTATCAAAGATGGCAAGCTTTATTTAAATTACAACAAAGCTGTCAATCAGCGCTGGGTCAAAGATATTCCCAGATTTATCAAACAAGGCAATGAGTTTTGGCTGGGTAAAAACCAGTTTAAAAGTCTTAATTAATATTTTCAAAGGCACATAAAAAAAGTTAGCGCCTTATTTTTTTAGCAAAAATATTTGCAATATTTAAATAAAATAATCTGCCGACTTAATTACGCCTTTCCAGATACTAATATAGATTATTGAGGTAATACAAGTGCCAGCAAGCACGCCAATTAGGATATTTCTAAGTTTGATATTTATAATGGTTAAAAAATAAATCAACACATTAATTGAAATACCGGGAATAAAACACAAGAAAAAAATAATCGGAATTTCTTTGGTTTTAATTTTATGCTCATAATCTAATATTTTCTGCGGCACTTTAAAATTTAACTTGTGGGCAAAATTATAAATAATCAAACAATAACAAATAATCGCAATTTGTATTGCCAAATAAACCTGCCAAGTTGCGAATAAATACACGCCAGTAATTATAAATGCCGTTCCCGGGATTAGAGTTAACCCACGCACAATCAGAATTAAAATAAAAATTGCATAAGTCAATAAAAAATGCCGCCCAGTTAAAAACGATTTAATCATTACTGGACTTAAAAAATCTTCTTGCGCATAGGCATAAAATAACAAACCAATATTGGCTATCACAAAACCATAAAATAGCCGTTTTTTACTAATATTTTTCATTATCGTTAATATCCAATTGCTCTAATTTGTGGTAAAAATAATCCAAGTCTGCCGGACTTTTGCCGTATCTTGGCTGGTCGTGCATTTTTAAAAACGGGCGTGAATTAAGCTCCAAAAAAATACACTTTTGCGCTTTAAAATCAACCTCAATTCCTTGTTTGCAAATCACATCAACGCCCAAAATATTGGCATTAAAAAAATTAAGTATTTTAAGCAAATCACGCTCATTATTAGCACTTAGTTTAATTTTATCAATCACTTCAACACTTGCGCCTAATTTGAGCGCAATTTTATTATGCAAATAGACTTTTTGTTTGCCCGCAGGAATTGTTTTAAGGCTCATCCCCTGCTGTTTTAAATGGCTCTTAATGGCTCTATTTTTGGGTATCAAATGGGTAATTGGCATAAGTTGCATTTTTTGCCGCAGCTGGTTTTCAGCATCAATCAAAGCCTCAATACTGCTCAATCCATCGCCAATCACAAAAGGTGGATAGCGCCGCAGCACCGACATAATTCCAAATTTTGTAACTACCACGCGGTAGTTTTTGCCCTGCAAATATTCCTCTACAATGCTATTTGCCCACCATTTTTTCACCCCAATACTGGCTGCTAATAATTGTTTTTTACTGCTTATTGGAAAATATGCGCCGCGCGAAAAACCCCCGACATTCGGCTTAATAACCAATGGAAACCCATATTGTTGATAAAATTTAAACGCTGAATATGGATTGATAAAAGTTCTGCCGCGCGCAAAAGGCAGAGAGTTTTTGGCAAAAGCCAATCTGCACTGCCCCTTTGAACGACAAGCGCGGCGCACTTCAAGCGGATTATAATCGCTACAATTTGCTAAAAAAAAATGTGCCAAAAACCAGTGTAATAATCGCATTATTTTTAAGTTTTTGATTGGTAATGTTTGATAATTTTCTTAACAAAAACAAACCGATTAAAATATTTTTTAGGCGTGGTATTGCTGACTTTGACCAGCTTTATCATACTATCTTTAATAAATTTATATTTGCTCTTTTGAGTGGCACTTTTATCCAATAGATGAATCGGAAATGGGGCAAACAAATTTATCTCAATAATATGCAAATTGCCGGCAATCAAATCCTTTTTAGAATCTGCCATAAGCCCAACTCTGGCAATGCGAAATGATGGCAATTCTTGCAGGTGCTGTTGCAAAATATCCAGCTCTTTTGCGCTAAAATCCTGAGTAATATCTCGATGAACAGTGTCTTTGTTGTAAATTCCATTAACTGGATAGCGCTCATCTGATAGATTGATAGATTGGGCTATTTTTAGCACACTCAAACGCCGAGCATCAGCGAAATCACGAATGTAAAAAACCTCATATTCATTTTTCTCATGCGCCGCATATTGCAAAATATAGGCTATTTTTTGATTTTTTTGCTCAAAATCTGCAAACTCTTGAAGATTATTAATCTTAACAATGCCATTAGAATTTTGCCCCCATTCTGGTTTTAAAAACACTGGAAAATCCTCTGGCAGTTGGTTTTTATCAAAATACTCCTGCCTTAAACGCCACTTTTCTGGAATCCGAGCATCCATATCAATCTTCGAATAAAAGCCTTTTTTTTGGTTATACCATTCAGCGTTAATCTGAAAATAAT
>VSKZ01000033.1 GCA_008364125.1 Candidatus Thioglobus sp.
CTCAGGCACATCTTCCCATTTTGTATTAGGTTCTATGCCTTCTGCTGGTGCGCCCAGTGCCTCATCGTAAATCCAGTCGCAAATAGTGCATTTGTATTTTTTCATTGTTATTCCTTAATAATAAAAAGTTAAAAAAAGGGAGTAAAAAACTCCCTTCTGGTGATGATAATTGCTTATAGTTTGTCGGCGTTTTTTGCCAAATATTTCGCCACACCTTCGGGTGTGTCTTGCATACCTTCGTCGCCTTTGTTCCAACCTGCTGGGCAAACTTCACCGTGAGTTGTGTGAAAATCAAGCGCATCAACCATCCGCAACATTTCGTCCACATCGCGACCTAATGGCAAATCGTTGACAACTTGATGGCGCACTGTGAATTCTTCGTCAATCAAAAACGAAGCTCGCAGTGCCACGCCCGCTGGGTGAACAACGCCGTAAGATTCCATAATCGAATGATTGACATCTGCAATCAATGGGAAATCAATTTTGCCGAGTCCGCCGTCTTTTGGAGCGGTGTTGCGCCAGGCGTTGTGAGTGAATTGTGAATCGATGGAAATGCCCACGACTTCAACGCCTTTTTCAGTGAATTTTGCCATACGATGATGGTGCGCTAAAATCTCAGATGGACAGACAAAAGTGAAATCTAATGGGTAGAAAAACAGCACAATTTTCTTGCCTTTGAGACTTGAAAGTGTGAAACTATCTACGATTGAGCCGTCTGCTAATACTGCCGCAGAAGTGAAGTCTGGTGCTTGTTGTGTTACTAAAACGCTCATAATTTTCTCCAAATTAAATAAAATAAAAACGCCAATTATACAACTATAACACTGACAAATCACACAAAAAATGCCGGTAAATGCCGTAAAATAATCCAATGCTTAAAATCTACAATAGCCTTAGCAAACGCAAAGAAAAATTCCACCCCATCAGCGCCGAAAAAGTCGGTATATATGTGTGCGGGATGACGGTGTATGACTATTGTCATATGGGGCATGCGCGCGTGTTAGTGATGTTTGATGTCATCACTCGCCACCTGCGTCGCCATTTTCCGCAGGTGCAATATGTGCGCAATATCACTGACATTGACGACAAAATTATCCAGCGTGCCATTGAAAATAATGAAGATATTTATGCGTTGACCGAGCGTTTTATCGAGGCGATGCACGAAGATGAACGCGCGCTGGGAATATTGCCGCCTGATGCAGAGCCGCGCGCCACACAGGCGATTGAGCAGATGTTTTATATGATTAAATCCTTGCTAGAAAAGGGAATCGCTTATCAGGGCAATAATGGCGATGTGTATTATTCGGTGCGCAAATTCAAAAATTACGGCAAACTTAGCGGCAAAAACATTGACGACCTTGAAGCTGGAGCGCGTGTGAATATTGAAGTCGGCAAAAAAGACCCTTTGGATTTTGTGCTGTGGAAAATGGCAAAAGCTGGCGAACCAAGCTGGGAATCGCCTTGGGGAGAGGGTCGCCCGGGATGGCATATTGAATGTTCGGCGATGTCAGGAACGCATTTGGGCAAGCATTTTGATATTCACGGCGGCGGGATGGATTTGGCTTTTCCGCACCACGAAAACGAAATCGCACAATCTGAAGGGGCGAACGATTGTGCATTTGTCAATACTTGGATGCATGTCGGTTTTGTCAATATCAATGATGAAAAAATGAGTAAATCACTGGGCAATTTTTTCACCATTCGCACCGTTTTAAAAAATTATGATGGCGAAACTTTGCGCTATTTTATTCTCAGCTCACATTATCGATCGCCGCTTAATTTTTCTGCTGAAAATCTGGACAGTGCTAAATCCTCATTAACCCGTTTATACACTGCCACTCGCGGGCTTAGCGCCTCGGAATCGGCAATGCAAGAAGTCGCGCAACGCTTTGATTTTGAGACGCGAATGATGGCGGCTTTAAACGATGATTTCAATACGCCGATTGCACTTAGTATCCTATTTGAGTTGGCAAAAACCATAAATTCTACGCGCGAAAAAGACGCTTCAAAGGCAAATGCCTTAGGACAATTATTAAAAAAACTTGGCTCTTTCATCGGCATTTTGCAACTCGATGCTGATGATTTTCTCAAACAAGGGGCAACTTTGTCCACTGAGCAAATTGAGGCAAAAATCGCCCAGCGTAACAGCGCCAGAGACAATAAAGATTTTAGCACAGCCGATAAAATCAGAGACGAATTAAGCGAGATGAGTATTATTTTGGAAGACAATTCAGGTGTAACAACATGGCGACTAAAATAGATTGGGCTAACATCGATACCGTGCTTTTAGATATGGACGGCACGCTTTTGGATTTGCATTTTGACCTGCATTTTTGGATGGAATATATGCCGTTAGTTTTTGCCAAAAAACACCAGCTAACTCACGATGAGGCAAAGAGTAAACTCTTTCCAATATTGCGGGCTGAGGAGGGAAAATTGCACTGGTATTGTTTAGATTATTGGCAAGAAAAATTGCAATTAGACATCGCTAATCTTAAACAAGATGTGGCACATTTAATCAAAATTCATCCCTTCGTTTTGGAGTTTTTGCAACAGGCAAAAGCGCATAAAAAACGCATTTATTTAGTAACCAACGCCCACAGAAAAACCTTGAAACTAAAAATGCAAGTTACTAATTTAGAGTCTTATTTTGACGATATGATTGTCTCTCATGATTACAAAGTCGCCAAAGAAGAGCAAGAATTTTGGCACAAATTACAAAAAAATCTGCAATTTGACAAAGCAAAAAGCATCTTTTTTGATGACTCAATATCGGTGTTAAACGCCGCGCAAAAATTCGGCATCGGCACTGTGGTTGCCATCAGCAAACCAAGCTCACAAATCGATAGCAAACAAATTGATGGTTTTATCAATATTGAAAATTTTGCCCAAACCTTGCCTATAAATTGATAAATTCATTGTAATTTAAGAATAATATAGTTTTCTTAGGCGGATGATGGGCAAGTTTGAGGATAAATACAGCGTCTCGATGCGCCGAGATGAATATTATTTTTGCCGCTAAACTATGTGAAAATACCATAAAATAGTTAGCAATAAATCTACTTATAAAATTTTGAAAATCGGTATTCTTTCTGACTCTCACGGCTGGATTCATCCAGAAATCATCAAGCTGATGAACAGCTGTGAGCGCATAATTCATGCTGGCGATATTATAGAAAAAAAGACGCTTCAAGCTTTTACAGCCCCGCTGACAGCGATTAGAGGCAATAATGATGGGCATCTTAGTTTTGCTGATATTGAAACTTTGAATTTACCCGGCGGCATTTTGGTGGTGGAACACGGACACCAGCACGGCTGGCAAACTCCATCACATAAATCTTTGCGCGAGGCGCACGCTGGGGCAAAAATGGTGGTGTATGGGCATACTCACAAACAGGCGCTGGACACCACAGGCAGCCCTTGGATTATCAACCCAGGCGCATCAGGCAAAGTGCGCAATGGCGGCGTTTGTAAATGCTTAATTCTTACTATTGATGATGAGCAAAATTGGCAAATCAGCTGCCATAATTTTCCCGATAATCCTTAGTCTGCACTGTATAATTGTGGGTTTTTTATAGTCAAAAGGATACCACAATGAAAAATGCTTTTTATGCACAATCTGGCGGCGTAACTGCCGTAATCAACGCCTCTGCTTGCGGAGTTATCGAAACAGCACGCAAATTTCCAGATAAAATCGGCACAGTTTACGCTGGTCAAAATGGCATTATCGGTGCGTTAATGGAGAATTTAATCGACACCTCAAAAGAATCCTCTGCCGACATTTCAGCACTCAAACACACCCCTTCTGGCGGCTTTGGTTCTTGTCGTTATAAAATGAAATCTTTGGAAGACAACAAGGCCGAATATCAAAGATTGATTGAAGTATTTAAGGCGCATAATATTGGCTATTTTTTCTACAATGGCGGCGGCGATTCTGCTGACACTTGCCTAAAAGTTTCGCAATTATCCGAATCTATGGGCTATCCAATTCAGGCAATTCATGTGCCAAAAACGGTTGATAACGACCTGCCAGTAACCGACAACTGCCCGGGTTTTGGCTCAGTAGCAAAATACATTGCCGTTTCTACAATGGAGGCGAGTTTTGATGTTGCTTCAATGGCAGCCACTTCTACCAAAATTTTTGTATTAGAAGTGATGGGTCGCCATGCTGGCTGGATTGCAGCTGCTGGTGGCTTACTTGATGATTCAATTCCTGTGGTTATTTTATTCCCAGAAATTAAATTTGACGAGAAAAAATTCCTTGCTAAAGTGGATGCAAATGTCAAAAAATTCGGCTATTGCACGATTGTGGTTTCTGAAGGCACACAATGGCCAGACGGGCGTTTTCTTGCTGAACAAGGCACTCGCGATGATTTTGGACATGCGCAACTCGGAGGCGCAGCTCCAGTTGTTGCCAATTTGATTAAAGACGCTTTGGGACACAAATACCACTGGGCTGTTGCCGATTATTTGCAACGAGCAGCGCGGCATTTGTCTTCTAAATCTGATGTCCAACAAGCTTACGCACTTGGCGAAGCAGCAGTCAATTTGGCAATGGAGGGCAAAAATTCAGTAATGCCCGCCATTATTCGCACTGGCAACAATCCATATACTTGGGAAATCGGTATTGGCGAGCTAAAAGACATCGCTAATGTTGAAAAAATGATGCCAATGGAATATATCTCTGACGATGGTTTTGGCATCACTGAGGCTTGCCGTGAATATTTGCAGCCGCTGATTGAAGGCGAAGATTACCCTCCATATAAAAACGGTTTGCCGGATTATGTGGTGATGAAAAAACACATAGTGGCAAAAAAATTGCCTACATTTGAGGTTTAATTTCCAACCAAAAGCTATAAAAATTTAGCATCTAAATATGAAAATTGGCCCAAGAGAAATTAGCACGCCATTTCGTCCTATTCCGCTGGATGTGCCGGAGGGAATGAAGCCTAACGAATTTTTTAATTCGCCAGAAAATTTGGCAGATTTGACCCAAAACAACGGGCTGCTGACGAATGATGAGGATTTACTGCTTTATCGCAAGGCGCTGGGACATTCAAATGAGTTTGATTGTTCCATTATTTACAACACTTCGCAAAGCATTCTCAACCCGCTGGGTCGTCCGGTGCGGCGCACACAATTGCCAAATAATGTGAGAAAAATTTGGAATCGTATGAACCAAATTGTGATTGGCTTTATGTTGGAGGAATATCCAGATTCAGACCGCCATCTCGTCTTAGCTGGCGAAGCTTCGCTTGATTCCACTTGGCCAATTACTTCTACTGGAGTGCCGAGCATTCGTATGTTGCACAACCATTTCATCGTGTTTGACAAAGCCCAACTCAAAGATGCAAAACTGGCTGATACAGACAATCCAAATCTAACCGATGGCGGCCAGCACTCGTTGTTTGCGGCTTATATGCAAGATGTTTATGCAGAGTTTTTGTCGGCGCTGGATTTGGAAATCCTGCGACCTATCAAAGGCGAAGCCTCCGGTTTATCGCTGACCGGATACCCGCAAGGGTTGCCAAGTTGGGAGATATTGGGCGGTATTGACAGCCTTAAAAATATCAAATTTTGGCAAGAATATGACTTGGTGCTAAAAGGCTTTCTGGACTTCTACCGCACCTTTTTTACCCAAGTATCAAGCAGAAATTCAGGAGTGCCAAAAAATGCTTATTTCCCCAAAGAAATTGAAAAAACTTTGCTGTTCAATAATTGCTTTTTATCAGCTGCCAAAAAAGTGCGTGATAAATGTATAGAAGACGCAAAATACGCCTCGTCCATCCGCTGGCAACCAGCTTTTAAGCAACTAATATACCGTGATGACAACGGCAAATTGGTGGTTACTATATCGCAAAATTCAATCGGCAACGCCATTACTGAACTTTTGGGCGTTGTAGTCAAACGCACTCCAGATGCGGCTGCTTATGAAAAAGCCGAGCCTGCTTTGATTGAAAAACTGCTCAAAGTGCGCTCAAGGCTGGTCGAGGCAGATTTAGGCCGCGGCATTCAAACTAAATATTGGCAAGCTTAGGCAGATTTTAAAGTAAAGATGCTAAGTTTTTGCCCATCTAAAATCAACAATCCACAGTCATACTAATTACTATCAAGAGAACTAACAATAAATTTGGCGAAAAAAAAGCGGACATCAAGCCCGCTTTTTTTTATTTATTGGTTTTACTTATCTTCCCCAAATATCATCTTCACCTGTTAATTCGTCAATACTAAGGTAACCATCTTCATTTTTGTCCATTTTGTGCATTTTTTCATGCAATACTTTCGGCAACTCGTCAACAAAAATTCTACCATCTTTATCGAAGTCAAACATTGCCATCCAATGGTCGTAGCTTTCTTGATGCTTCAACTCTTGTATAGAAATTTCGTGGTCGCCATCTCTATCCATACTGGCTATTTTAACCATCGCTTCAACCATTTCTGTCATTGAAATTTTGCCGTCATTATTAGAATCAAAAACAGAAAATACATCTGCTTCACCACCAACGCTGTCTTTAAAGCCAGCTGCATTAACACTAAAAGCCACTGAAGAAATCAGCGCTACTGCAAATAATTTTTTTAAGTTCATTTTATTACTCTCCTTTTTATTAAAAAATCTAACTTATCATAGCCATATTTAGGCTGACAAACTATTATAAACACAATTTATGCATATTGTATAGTGTTTTGTAAAAATAAAATGCTACTTGTTTATCTCCACATTCAAACCTTTAGTATTTTTTGAGAGTGAAAAATCGGCCTGCGCTTTCATAATTGAATCCACACATTGGTCTAAATCACTATACTCGTCTGTGCCTGTGTCAAAGCGCTTATCACGCATAAAATAGAACATATTTTTATAGTTGTCAGCTCCCATTTTAAGCACTACAAAAGTGTAATAGCCATCCTCCCAAACTGCCGCTGGCTTGTCCTTGCCATCGACCTCAATATCGCCTATATGCACGCCGTGGTCTTTTTTTGTCCAGCGTGCGTCAATGTGTTTTTTAACTGTGTCAATTTCAGATTGGGTAAAGTCTATTGCCATAATTTTGTTGTTTGTTAGTGAATTTTGCGCGCATTTGGCATATTAAAAGTCGGCGACTTAGCATCAATCGGCCCGCCTGCTACTGCCTCTTCATCGGTTGGCACGCGTACGGTTAAAACTTCAAGGATAAAAATAACATCTCTGCCGCACAGTGGATTATTGCCATCTACCGTAACCGATTTTTCATCAACACGGGTTACAATAAAATCTTTGGGCTCGCCTTTTTCGTTCTCCATAGTGATGCTGGTGCCAACTTTGCGGTATTCTTCTGGCACATTTTCAAGATGATCGGTGAACACCAAAGATTCGTCCCGCGGACCGTAAATTTGGTCGCAATTGATTGGCAGCTCGATTATATCGCCTTGAGACTGTCCCAACAATTCTGCAGTAACTTCAGGCGCTAAAATCTCGCTGATGCCCTGAATATAGCCCAGCGGAAATTCAACTTCGGACAAAACATCACCAGTTTTTTGGTCCACAACTTTATAGCTTAATTCAACAAATTTGCCGTCTTCAATAACCATTTTTCTACCTTAATAATCTTTAAAAAATCGTGGCGCCGAATATTTTAATCTCGTCATCTTTGTTGTAACCAAGCACCAAACGACCAAGATATTCATCGCCAGCCATATTTTTATTGGTCTGCTTATACAAAACGGTTATATGCTCTCCACGGCGAATCATCCCCAAATTCTCTGGGTCTTTTTCCAAGCCCTTAGTCAGTTTGCTACGAGCAAATTGCTTGCCCATTTCAATCTCATTTGCGCCACGCAGCATCTCTTCAGAAAAGTTTCTGGTGAAAGCGCCGTAATTTTTATTGTTGGAATATTTAACCAAATCGTTCCAAAATGGATTGGCAATTGCTAATATTTCTTCATCTGTTTTTTCAATAATATTCATATTTCTTATTTAATTTAAGCTTGCTATATGCACTGAAAGTAGCACCAATACATATAAAAATCTGTTTTAATAAAGAAAAAAACCAACATAAATGCTGGCTTTTTTTGTTTCCAATAAAGGCTTAAACTAAGTCTTTATTAAGCATAGTTGCTACTTTTTTTCTTCGTCGCCAACTAAGTGATACAAAGGTTGTTTTTCCATTTTGTATTCACCGGTTTCGCGGCTGCGTTGTGAAGTCGTCAAAACATGCCAATTTTCATCGTCAAGTTTCATCTTATCACCACGATAGTAGTAACCAGGCCAACGAGTTTCCTCGCGGAATAAAGTATGCTGAACCACACACTCAGAAGTGCGATGACGGTGTTTAAGCTCCCATGCACGCAACAACTGATGAATATCTTCAGCGGCAACTTTATCTAAGTCTTCTTCCAAAATCTTGAGCTTGTGCAGTCCAATATTCAGCAGTTTGTCGTTAGTCATATATTGCACCGTTACTCCGCCAGCATACTCGTCCATCAGCTTTTGCAAACGCTGAAGACCCGGCATTGGCAGAATATAGCTCGGTGATACAGTGCCACCAACGATTTCGTTACGCCCAACTGTGTAAGTCTCCAAAGGCTTATAGATTTCTGCTTTACGGCTATCAATTTGCTCTTGTGAAACCTTGATGCCTGCCGCTTTGCCGTCATCAATATATTTACAAGCAGCTTTTGCAGATAAGCGACCTTCGGTAAATGAGCCTGATGAGAATGCGTGCGGCGTGCCACCAACAGCATCGCCAGCACCAAACAAACCATCAACTGTCATCATTCTATTGTAGCCCCAGAAATATTCAGGAATCTTGCCAGAAATATCTTCCGGACCTGAGCACCAAGCACCGCAACCAGTGGCATGCGAACCCATTACATACGGTTCAGAAGTGGTTAATTCAGGGTTAGTGTATTTAGGGTCAATGTCTGTCGCCGCCCATAATACCGCCTGTCCAACAGTCATACCAAGGAAATTCTCCCATCCGACTTCTTCCAAATGTGGGTCTTGAAATGCTTCAACAGTTACCATATGAATCGGTCCACGACCAGCAGCGACTTCAGAAATGAAGGCGTGATTACGCAAACAAGTTGGAATCGGCTTGTGCGACAAATGTTGGTTTTCGGTGTCAAGATAGGCTTTGCCAACTCTTTCTGCTAATTCTGGGAACCATTTTGACTCATACTCATCGCCATAAGCGTTTTGAGTGTAAGTTTTAAGGTGTAAGAAATAAGCGCCAACAGGGCCATAACCGTCTTTAAAACGCGCCAGAACGATGCGATTTTCCATTTGCGTCATCTTTGCGCCAGCTTCAATAAGCAGCGCATAAGCAGAGCCTGAAGACCACGGGGCATACCAAACGCGACCCGCACCTTCGCCCACAGAGCGTGGCTTAAAGATGTTGGAAGCGCCACCAGCGCCGACCACAACTGTCTTAGATTTAAATACATGATAATTGCCAGTGCGCACATTAAAACCAACAGCTCCAGCAATGCGATTTTCCTGCGCATCGTCCATCAATAAATGCGTTACCATAATGCGATTGAAAGTCTTATCGGCATTCACTTTAGCAGCTTCGGCAACAATAGGTTTGTAAGATTCACCGTGAATCATAATCTGCCAACGACCTTCACGCATATAAGCGCCTTTGCCCAAATCACCTTTAGGCAACTCGGCTCTTTTAGGATCTTTCATCAGCGGCAAGCCCCATTCTTCAAACTTATGCACAGCAGAGTCAACATGACGCGCCATATCAAAAGCCAAGTCTTCGCGAACCATACCCATTAAGTCCATCCGTGCATAACGCACATGGTCTTCAGGATTATTTTCGCCCCAACGAGTTCCCATATAACAGTTAATCGCATATAGACCTTGAGCAACCGCACCAGAGCGGTCAATATTTGCTTTTTCAGCAATTATAACCTTCTTATCACGGCCCCAATATCTCGCTTCATAAGCAGCACCTGTGCCGCCCAAACCTGCACCAACAACTAAAATATCGATGTTGTCTTCAATAATTGTCTTGTAGCTCATTAGTAATACACTCCTTCTTTAAGTTCTAAACCATTAGATTCCAGCGTATGCAAACCGCCGTCATCTAAACGAATTGATTCTGGCTCAAATGATAATAATTCACTATCGCGCATTTCTTGGCTTGGTTCTGCTTCGTTTCTAAAATCTGGAATTGCAGAGCCCCATGGCTTAGTGGTAATAGGCGATAAGAAATTCTTCTCACGACCGTCTCTGAATTTAATTTTCCATGCAATTGTGCCTTTTTCTTCATCACGAATTACGCGAACGCTGTGTCCGAGTGGGGCAAAATCTGCATAGCCACGAACATCAATCGCTTGGTGTGGACAAGCTTTTACGCATGAGTAACACTCCCAGCACATATTAGGTTCGATGTTAAGCGCACGGCGATATTTTTTATCAATGTGCATAATGTCAGATGGGCAGATATCAACGCAATGTCCGCAACCATCACAACGGGTCATATATACAAAAGTTGGCATATTATTCTCCTTAGTTTAATTAGTTATAAAATTAGTAGTGCTGTGGCTTTTCACGCTTAATGCCAAGCCCCATATCCATTGGCGCATCTACCAATAGTTCCATAGAATGGCGCTTTTGTTGCTCAGAATCGTCTCTGGTAAGTGTTGGCAAGTTTTCAGCAGAACCGTCCGCTTTGGTGATTCGCTTGTCGTAAGCGGCAAATGGCTTGAAGAACATATGTGAAAATTTAGACCAATAAACACCGCCAAACAATGAAGCTGTTGCCAAAATAACTAAGGCAAATTCCCAGCCTATTGCATTGCCGTTGTAAGACCAAATCAGCGCAGAAACCGAAGTTGCCATCAGTGATAAGCTAAATGCGTCTCTTTTAAGGTCAATGCTAAATGGTGAATTAGCTTCAGCGACAACATCCACTTTGAAACAAAACCAGAACCAAAAACTGCCTATCAGCAGCATAATAGCGCCAATGTGCCAGATTTGTGTCCACATTGCATCAGCACCGTTGTTAGTAAAAATCATCACCGCAGTTGCGCCGTTGAATAAAATAAAACCATACATTGTCAGCAAATGCACAATACGGCGAATCGGGTTATTAAACTCACCAGCCGACAATACATCAGTTGCAATTGTCGCTGCTGCAATGCCGATTTTGTCGCCAGCACCTAACTCTCTTGTTGCGCTTTCCTTGGCAACTTTGGCATTATTAAAGAAATATTTAGCACTTTTTTTGTGCAACATATCCATTATGGTCATAACGATAACAAGCGCAATCATTATAATTACATAAGTTTGCATTGTTTCGTATGGGATGCCCGCTTTTTCTAGCAAGGCGATTGGGGTGTGAGTTATCATATTTCTGTTTCTCCTTTAAGTTATTTGTTAATCACATTAAAAAATGTCAGGCTTTAAAAGCCCGGCAATTATATACTATTTATCCATTTGATTCTAAATAAATTCTACTTTACTTAGCTGAGTGGCCACTCAACTTAATTTCTACTTTATCTTCGTCTTTAATCCCAGCGTAATAGGCTTGCAGCACTTTGGCAACTTCTGGGCGTGAAAATTCTTCTGGCAAATTTTCGCCATCTGAAAGCATTTTACGCACTTTGGTTCCAGACAATAAAACTCGGTCTTGCCCTTCGTGCGGGCAAGTTTTCATTGAAGACATTCCGCCACATTTATGGCACCAGAAAGTCCAATCAATTTTAAGTGGCTTTGTTATTAAAGCATCATCAGCGATTTCGTCAAAAATATTGTGGGCATCAAACGGACCGTAATAGTCGTCAACGCCAGCATGGTCGCGGCCAACAATTAGGTGCGAGCAGCCGTAATTTTGTCTAAATAATGCGTGCAATAATGCTTCGCGCGGTCCGGCAT